>JAPLOJ010000273.1 GCA_026400795.1 Alphaproteobacteria bacterium | reverse complement strand
GGCGGCCGTCGTGGATCGGCAGAATGCCGGTGATGCGGCTTATCGCCCCATGGCGCCGGCGTTTGACGGGCCGGCCTTCAAGGGCGCTTGCGATCTGGTGCTGAAGGGCCGCGCGCAGCCCAATGGCTATACTGAATTTGTGCTGACAGCGCGCCGGCGGGAAGCCAAGGCGGCGGGGTAACCCAAGCGTGCCGCTTGTCTTTCCGGGCAAGCGGCGCAAGCATGATGCGAAGCGGGCTTAGGTGAAGGCCCGGGCAGGAGGGACGCATCATGGATTTTTCAGGCAAGGTTGGCATTGTGACTGGCGGCGCCAATGGCATTGGCGCGGCAGTGGCGCGCGGTTTTGTCGCGCGTGGCGGCAAGGTGGTGATCGTGGACCGCGACGCCGCGGCTGGGGAGGCCCTGGCAGCCTCCCTTGGCGCATCAGCGCTGTTCCGCACCGCTGATGTCACCAAAGCCGCCGATGTCGCGGCTTATGTGAAGGCAGCGCTGGATCGCTTCGGCGCGATTGATTGCTTCCACAACAATGCCGGCATTGAAGGCCGCGTCGCGCGGCTCGCGGAATATGAGGAAGCCGTTTTTGATCAGATCATGGCGGTGAATGTGAAAGGCGTGTTTCTGGGCCTGCGTCACGTGCTGCCGGTGATGATTGCGGCTGGCCGCGGCGCGGTGGTGAATACAGCCTCCATCGCGGGGCTGGTGGGCTCACCTGGCATGTCGGTCTATTCCGCTTCCAAACATGCGGTGAACGGGCTGACAAAAAGCGTGGCCGGCGAGGTCGGGCCGAATGGCATTCGCGTGAATGCGGTCTGCCCCGGCCCGATTGCGACAAGGATGATTGAGGAAGTCTCCCGCCAGGTTTCGCCCAATAATCCGAAGGGGGTGGAGGAACGCTACGCGGCGGGCATACCGCTGCGCCGTTACGGGACGGCTGAGGAAGTGGCCAATTTGGTGCTTTTCCTGCTGTCCGACCTCGCCAGCAATATGACGGGCGGTGAGTATACCGTGGATGGCGGGCGCACCGCAGCACCCGCCGGGGTTTCGGGGGGTACGACGCAGTAGGGCGCGCTACCCCCTGATCACCCCTGCCGCAATCAGCGCATCGTAACGCGCGGCGCCAAGCGCTGTGCCCAGAATCTCGGCATTATGCTCGCCAAGCTTGGGCGCAGGGCGGGCCAGGATGCCTGGTGTCGCAGAAAGCCGCGGCACCATCCCATGCATCGGCAGCCAGCCATCTGGCATATCCGCATCCGGCACTTCAATCAGCGCTTCGCGTTCAATGGCGTAGGGGTCTTTATCCAGCATTTCGGTATCCATGATGGGCCCGATCGTGACGCCGGCCTTGTCGAAATGCGCGAGGTTTTCCGCGAGGCTCCGCGCGCCGATGAAGCCGCCGATAATCGCATCCAGTTCTTGCCAATTCTGGACGCGCGCCGGGTTATTGGCGAAGCGTGGATCGGTAATCAGCGCCTCCTGCCCGATGGAGCGCAGCAGTTTTTCCGTCATGCCTTGGGTTGAAGCAGAAAGGCAGACCCAGCCGCCATCCTTGGTGCGATAGGC
>JAPLOJ010000006.1 GCA_026400795.1 Alphaproteobacteria bacterium | reverse complement strand
TACCGGCATGGCGCGGCTTGGGCTGGATGCGGGCGAACAGGCGCGGCTGGCGGGGGATCATTCGCTGCTGGCGGGGCTCGATCTGCTTTACGTGATGTCTCATCTGGCCTGCGCGGATGAACCGGCCCATCCGCTCAATGCCGCACAGGCAGCGCGTTTCGCCCGCGCCTGCGCGGGGCTGCCCAGCCTGCCACGTTCCTTTGCCAATTCATCGGGCCTGTTTTTGGGTGCGGATTATGCCTCAGACCTCGCTCGGCCAGGCTGCGCTTTATACGGCATCAACCCCACGCCCGGGGCGCCTAACCCCATGCTGCCCGTGATCCGGCTGGAAGCGCCCATCCTGCAAATCCGCGAAATCCCCGCCGGCGCCAGCGTTGGCTATGGCGCTTCCTTTGTCGCGGCGCGGCCAAGCCGGATTGCCACCATTGCCGTCGGCTACGCGGACGGCTACCTGAGATGCCTATCCGGGCAGGGTGTCGCGGCCTATCGCGACATGATCCTGCCCATGGTGGGGCGCGTTTCCATGGATTTGATTACGCTGGATGTGACGGATGCGCCGGGCATTGCGCCTGGCGATGTGCTGCAATTGATCGGCGGCGCCGCGCCTTCGCCCGATGATCTGGCGGCGCGCGCCGGCACGATTGGCTATGAAATCCTGACATCACTCGGCGATCGCTATCGCCGCGCCTATGGGGCGGCCTGAGCTTGACCGCGATACTGAACCCCATCGCCGCCTTGGGCCGCGCCGTGCTCGGCGCATTGCAGGGCGTTGGCGCCGTGGTGCTGTTTGCGCTGGAAGGCGTTTCGCATCTGTTTCGCCCGCCCTTCTATGGCCGGCTGTTTCTGCGCCAAGTGGTGGAGATTGGTTATTTCTCGCTGCCTGTTGTGGCGCTGACCGCGTTTTTCACCGGCATGGTACTGGCGCTGCAAACTTATACAGGTTTCGCGCGCTTCAATGCCGAAGGGGCGGTTGCGAATGTTGTGGTGCTTTCCATCACGCGCGAATTGGGCCCGGTGATTGCCGGGCTGATGGTGGCGGGGCGCATTGGTGCGGCCTTCGCCGCCGAAATCGGCACCATGCGCGTGACCGATCAGATAGATGCGCTGACCACGCTTTCCACCAATCCGATGAAATACCTGGTGGCGCCCAGGCTTTTGGCTGGCACCGTGGCGCTACCCTTCCTTGTGATTATCGCCGATACTCTAGGGGTGATGGGCGGCTGGCTGATCGGCACGGCGAAGCTTGGCTTCAACTCGGCCGGGTATTTGCGCGCCACGCTTGATTTCATGCAGACCATGGATGTGGTCTCCGGCCTGGTTAAGGCTTCGGTCTTTGGCTTTGTGATTGCGCTGATGGGCTGCTGGTGCGGCTATAACAGCCGCGGCGGCGCGCAGGGTGTGGGTGCGGCGGCGACATCGGCGGTGGTGATTTCCTCCATCCTGATCCTGGCGCTGGATTACATCATTACCGAGATGTTCTTCGCGCGATGATTGGTGCGGTGCCGAAAATTCGCCTGCGCGGGCTGTCAAAAGCCTTTGGGCCGAAGCAGGTGCTGGATGGCGTGGATCTGGATATCCGCGCCGGGCATGGCATGGTTATTCTGGGTGGTTCGGGTGCCGGCAAATCCGTCACCATCAAATGCATCC
>JAPLOJ010000350.1 GCA_026400795.1 Alphaproteobacteria bacterium | reverse complement strand
GGCCCGCGCATGGCATTCACGCCATCGGCCACGATCTTCAGCGCATCAATATCAAGCCCGCTATCGGTTTCATCCAGAATGGCGAGCTTCGGTTGCAGCAGCGCCATTTGCAGAATTTCATTGCGCTTCTTCTCGCCGCCCGAAAAGCCAACATTCACGCCGCGCTTCAGCATTTCGTCATTCATCGAAAGCGCCTTCATGCGTTCGCGCGCCAACTTCAGGAATTGCATGGCATCCAATTCGCTCTCACCTTTGGCGCGGCGAATGGCATTTAGCGCGGTGCGCAGGAAGGTGGCATTGCCCACGCCGGGCAATTCCACCGGATATTGAAACGCCAGAAACACGCCGGCGGCAGCGCGTTCTTCCGGTTCCATCGCCAGCAAATCCTGGCCGTGCAGCGTGGCTGTGCCGCCCGTCACCTCATACCCATCGCGGCCAGACAGCACATAGGAAAGCGTGGATTTGCCGGACCCATTCGGGCCCATAATGGCATGCACTTCACCCTGCGGCACAACCAGATCAATGCCCTTCAGAATGGGCTTGCCATCAACCTCAGCGGTCAGTCCCTTGATTTCCAACATCACCCAACGCTCCCTTCGAGCGAGATTTGCAATAGTTTTTGTGCTTCCACCGCGAATTCCATCGGCAATTCCTTGAGCACTTCGCGGCAGAACCCGTTCACGATCAGCCCCACCGCATCTTCCTGCGACAAGCCACGCTGGCGGCAATAGAAAAGCTGATCTTCCGCGATGCGGCTTGTGGTGGCTTCATGTTCCACCTTCGCGGTCATGCAGCGGTTTTCGATATAGGGCACGGTATGCGCGCCACACAAATCCCCAATCAGAAGGCTGTCGCATTGCGTGAAATTGCGGGCACCCGTTGCCTTGGCGCCAATCCGCACCAGGCCGCGATAGGTATTCTGCCCATGCCCCGCGCTGATACCCTTGGAGATAATGGTGGATTTAGTGCGCGGCCCAATGTGGAACATCTTGGTCCCCGTATCCGCCTGCTGGTAGTTATTCGTGATGGCAACTGAATAGAATTCGCCAACACTGTCTTCACCCTGCAAAATACAGGATGGATATTTCCAGGTAATCGCGGAACCGGTTTCCACCTGCGTCCAGGAAATTTTGGACCGCGCACCACGGCAGGCGCCACGCTTGGTCACGAAATTATAAATCCCGCCCTTGCCCTCGGCATCGCCGGGATACCAATTCTGCACCGTGCTGTATTTGATGGTGGCATCATCCATCGCCACCAGTTCCACCACCGCCGCATGCAACTGGTTTTCATCGCGCATCGGCGCGGTGCAGCCTTCCAGATAGGAAACATGAGACCCCGCATCAGCGATGATCAGCGTGCGTTCGAATTGCCCGGTGCTTTTCGCATTGATGCGAAAATAGGTGGAAAGCTCCATCGGGCAGCGCACGCCCTTCGGGATGTAGACAAAGCTGCCATCCGTGAAGACAGCGCTATTCAAAGCAGCGAAAAAATTATCGCCCTGCGGCACGACGGAGCCCAGATATTTCTGCACCAATTCGGGATGCGTCTTCACTGCCTCACTGATCGGGCAGAAGATGATGCCATCTTTTTCCAACCGATCCTTGAAGGTGGTGGCAACAGAAACGCTATCGAACACCGCATCCACCGCAATCGGCATGCGTGAATCCGCCGGCGTCTCACCAGCGCCTTCAACACCCGCCAGAATCGCCTGTTCCCTCAGCGGAATGCCGAGCTTCTCATAGGTGCGCAGCAGTTCTGGATCCACCTCATCCAATGATTTCGGCCCCACCTTCTGCTTCGGTGCGGCGTAGTAAAAGGCATCCTGGTAATCAATCGGCGGATATTTCACGGCTGGCCAGCGCGGTTCTTCCATTTTCTGCCAGGCGGCAAAGGCGCGCAGGCGCCATTCCAGCAACCAGGCCGGTTCTTCCTTCTTGGCGCTGATGAAGCGCACAATGTCCTCAGAAAGCCCCTTGGGGGCGAATTCCATTTCGATATCCGTCTCGAACCCCCATTTATAGGTGGAATCCGTGACGGCCTGGACGGTTTCGATGGTCTCGGTAACAGCGGGCATGGTTTTGCTCTATTCCGCGGCAAAAATGGGGAAAGCGGGTTCGGGGTGCGGCACTATGGCGGGTGGGCCGGCCAGATCAGCAATGGAAATGCCGGTAAGTGCGCGACGGATCGCCTCATTCACCGGGTCCCAGCGCCCGCGCACGGGGCAGGCGCTTTCGGATTCACAAACGCCGAAGGAATTATCCACGCAGGCGGTGAGCGCGATGGGGCCATCCATGGCGGTGATCACCTCAATCAGTGGTATGGTGGCCAGTGGGCGGGTCAGCCGATACCCCCCCAGCGCCCCGCGGCGGCCTTCGACCAGCCCGGCATGAGCCAGGATTTTCAAGACCTTGGCCACAGTTGGCTCCGCCAGGCCCGTGTTGCCGGCCAGGACCGGGGCGGTCAGCACGCCGCCTTCCGCCGCGTCATCTAGCCGCGTCAGCACCACAACGGCGTAATCGGTCAGCTTTGAAAGCCGCAGCACGCGGGCAACCCTCCTGCAATCCGGACCATCAAGGTCCTAATTGCAGATGCGCCTTGCCCCCCTCCCTGTCAAGCGCTGGACGGGCCGCCACGCCGCGCCCATTCTGGGGTCAATCACAACCCCGAGCAGGATGATCCCATGCCCTTTTTGCGAACCGATGACGGTGTTGACTTGTTCTATGAGGAAGCCGGCAGCGGCACCCCCATGGTTTTCGTTCATGAATTCGCGGGCGATTCGCGTTCCTGGGAAATGCAGATGCGGTTTTTCTCCCGCCGCTATCGCTGCGTGGTGTTCAATGCGCGCGGGTATCCGCCTTCTGCCGTGCCCAATTCAGCAACTTCCTACAGCCAGGATCGCGCGACGGATGACATTTCCGCCGTGATCAAGGGCCTCAATCTGGCGCCGGCCCACGTGGTGGGCCTTTCCATGGGCGCCTTTGCCACGCTGCATCTGGGGCTTCGGCATCCACAACTGGCGCGCAGCCTGGTTGCCGCCGGCGTTGGCTATGGCGCCGCGCCCGGCAAGCGCGATCAATTCCGGGCCGAGGTAGATGCCACCGCGGCGCGCATCCGTGCGGAGGGCATGGACAAGATGGCCGATATTTATTCCCGCGGCCCGACGCGCCTGGTGTTCGAAGAAAAAGACCCGCGCGGCTTCAAGGAATTCCAGACCCAGCTTGCGGAACATTCAACCGAAGGCTCGGCGCTCACGATGCAGGGTGTGCAGCGTGAACGCCCGTCACTGTTTGATCTGGAAGCCGGCTTCAAGCAGATGAAGGTGCCAACGCTGGTGATCGCCGGCGATGAGGATGAGCCCACGCTGGAGCCATCCCTGTTCCTGAAGCGCAGCATCATGAGCAGCGCGCTTTTGGTCATGCCAAAATGCGGCCACACCATGAATCTGGAAGACCCGGATGCCTTCAACCGCGCCGTGCTGGATTTTGTGACGCAGGTGGATTGCGGGCGCTGGACGCAGCGGATTCCGGAAAGCCTTTCCGGCGCCATCATCTCTGCCAAGGAAAAGTAGCCGCATAACGGGGGAGGTTACTCCCCCGTTTTTCTCAGGCGTCGCGGATCACTTCATACAGCGCGACTGCCGCCGCCGCCGCGACATTCAGGCTTTCCATGGCTTCAGTGATCGGCAGGCGCACCAACTCATCACAGGTCTCGCGTTGCAGGCGGCGCAGCCCGGTATCTTCCGCGCCCAGCACCAAAGCCACGCGCCGGTCGCGCGGCCGCGCTTCCGCCAAGGTGCGGGGCGCATCCCCTGTCAGGCCCATCACCCAGAAACCGGATTTTTGCAGGCTGGCAATGGCGCGGGAGAGATTCACTTCCCGCACCACCGGCACAATATCCAAGGCGCCTGAGGCAGCGCGGGCCAGCGCACCGGTCTCGGGCGGCGCGTGCCGATCCTGCAGCACCACACAGGCCGCGCCGAAAGCGGCGGCAGAACGGAGAATCGCCCCCACATTGCGCGGGTCCGTCACCTGATCCAGCAGCAGCACCGGCCCATCGGAAGCGGCGATGGCATCGTCCAGCGCCACCGACTCCAAAGGCTCCACCAGCAGCGCCACCCCCTGATGCACCGCATCTTCGGTCAGG
>JAPLOJ010000171.1 GCA_026400795.1 Alphaproteobacteria bacterium | reverse complement strand
GGCTGGGCTGGTGCGGCGGTGGTGGCCCTGCTGGCGCGCAAACAGGTGCAGCCCTTCCTTGACCCCTATTTCACGCCGCCTTGGCTCGCGGAAGCCATTGGCGCGGGCGTGATTTTCCTGGTCGCGCTGGTGGTCTTCAAGTTGATGATCAATGCGGTTGCGGATCGCGTGCAGGATTCCGCCTTGGGCGGGATTGACCGCGTACTTGGCTTGCTGTTCGGCGCGGCGCGTGGCGCCTTTCTACTCGTGGTTGCCTATATTGTCGCGGGCTTGCTGCTGCCCGGCGACCGCTGGCCGGAACCGGTGCTGGAAGCGCGGTCCCTTCCGCTTCTATCGCAGGGTGCCCATATGCTGGTGGAAGCCATGCCGGCGGAATATCGCCCTCGGCTGAATGAACCACCCTTGCCGCGCTCGCCCACCGTTGAAGAATTGCTGCGCCCCCCCGCGCGCAGCCGGAATTGAGGTTGCCCATGCCGCGTGTCGCAGAATTCGAGGATGACAAGCCGCATGAGGAATGCGGCGTCTTCGGCGTGTGGAATGCTGGCGACGCTGCGGCACTGACCGCACTCGGGCTGCATGCGTTGCAGCATCGCGGCCAAGAAGCCGCGGGCATCGTGACATTGGATGAGGCTGGGCTGTTCCACGCCCATAAGGGCCTTGGCCTGGTTGGCGATAATTTCGGGGAAGCCAAGGTCATTGCATCGCTGCGTGGGCCGCATGCGGTGGGGCATAATCGCTATGCGACAACGGGTGAAACCGCGCTGCGCAATGTGCAGCCGCTTTATGCGGATTTTGAATTTGGCGGTTTTGCGGTGGCGCATAATGGCAATCTGACCAATGCCTATGCGCTGAAGCGCGCCTTGGTGCGGCGGGGTTGTCTGTTCCAAAGCACCACGGATTCTGAAGTTTTCATTCATCTGATCGCGATCAGCCTATATTCCACCGTGATTGATCGGCTGATTGATGCGCTGAAGCAGGTGCAAGGCGCCTATTCACTTGTCGCTTTGCATAATGGCGCGCTGATTGGGGCGCGTGATCCTCTTGGTGTGCGCCCCCTGGTGTTGGGGCGGCTGCCCAATGGTGGGTTGGTGCTGGCGTCAGAAACCTGCGCTTTGGATATCGTGGGCGCGGAGTTCGTGCGCGACATCGAAGCAGGCGAATTGGTGGTGATTGACGATAACGGCCTGCGCAGCATCAAGCCCTTCAGCCGCACCGAAAGCCGTTTCTGCATTTTTGAGTATATTTATTTTGCGCGGCCTGACAGCGTCATGGAAGGCACGCCGGTTTATGAAACACGCAAGAATATCGGTGCCGAATTGGCGCGCGAAAGCGGTGTAGCAGCGGATTTGATTGTGCCCGTGCCAGATTCCGGCGTGCCGGCGGCCATGGGCTATGCGGTGGAAGCCGGCATCCCGTTTGAGCTTGGCATCATCCGCAACCACTATGTCGGGCGCACCTTCATTGAACCCACGGATCAGATCCGCAATCTGGGCGTGAAGCTGAAGCACAGCGCCAATCGCGCGATGTTGCAGGGCAAGCGCGTGGTGCTGGTGGATGATTCCATCGTGCGTGGCACTACCAGCCGCAAGATTGTTGAAATGGTGCGCCAGGCGGGGGCGACTGAGGTGCATATGCGCGTCTCCTCTCCGCCCACCACGCATTCTTGCTATTACGGCATTGATACGCCTGAACGCGCAGATCTGATGGCGGCCAAGCATGATATCGCCGAAATGGCGCGGATCATCGGCGTGGATAGCCTGGCCTTCATTTCGCTTGATGGGCTGTATCGCGCGCTTGGGCAGCCGGCGCGTGATCCCAACAAGCCGCATTTCTGCGATGCCTGCTTCACCGGCGATTACGCCATTCCGCTGACGGATTGGACGGATAATTCAGACAGGCAGCTTTCCCTGCTGCAACCGGCGGGACAATGACCATGGCGGCATTGCAGGACCGCGTTGCGCTGATTACCGGGGCGTCACGCGGCATTGGCGCGGCGCTGGCGCTGGAATTGGCCAGGCTTGGCGCGCAATGCGTGCTGGTGGCGCGCACCCAGGGCGGGCTTGAAGAAGTGGATGACGCGATCCGCAGCGCCGGCGGCAAGCCCGCGACGCTGCTGCCCTTTGATCTGCAAAAGGCCGAGAAGGATATTGATATGATCGGGCCTTCCATTGTGGAACGCTTCGGTCGGCTGGATATTCTGGTGCATAATGCGGGCGCTTTGAACAAGCTGACGCCGGTTGCGCATATTGAACCGCGCGATTGGGCGGAAGTGATGGCGGTGAACCTGACCGCAAGCTGGCGTTTGATCCGCAGCTGCGATCCGCCCTTGCGCGCTTCCGATGCGGGGCGCGCGGTGTTTGTGACGACTGGGCGGGTGCTGCGCCCACGCGCCTATTGGGGCATGTATGGCGCATCCAAGGCGGGCATGGAACATCTGGTGATGACATGGGCGCAGGAGGTGGAGGCCACACCCTTGCGCGTGAACCTTCTTGATCCCGACATTGTCGCCACCAAAATGCGCGCTGCGGCCATGCCCGGAGAGGATCCTTCCACGATCCCACAACCCGCCGATGTGGCGCCTGGCATCGCGGCACTTTGCCTGCCGTCTGAAACACGCCACGGCGCGCGCATAAGGCTGGGGGGATAGCGGTGTCATGAGGGTTCCGCGCCGGTTGCTTTTAAGCCTGCCGCTGCTGCTTCCAGGTGCGGCTATCGCACAAACCGAACCAACCCAGGCCGCGCGCATCACTGCCGGCAAGGCTGCCATCACCGCAGCCAATGGCGCGCGTTGGGCGGAAGCAGATACCTATGCTGCTGCCGCTGATCCCTTGATTGCGAAGATCGTGCTTTGGATGCGCCTCACGCATCGCACCGCACCCGCCACAGCGGCTGAACTTGTCGGCTTTTTGCGCGACAATCCTGATTGGCCCTTGGTGGATACCATCGGGCGCCGGGCAGAGGCCGCTTTTGGCGGACCTTCAGATGATGCACTGGTGCTCGCGCATTTCAGGACCTTCCCGCCGCGCAGCCTTTCTGCCGCGCTGCGCCATGCTGAGGCTTTGACGCGCGGCACCCGCCCCCAAGCGCCATCCGGCAATTTCCTGGATATGATGCGGCGTGGCCCTGATAATGCCCTAGGCGGTTCAGCACGCCCTTCCAATGAAGCCGGCGGCAGCTTGGAAGGGGAAGCAGGTGCCCAACAGACGCTCCGCCGCGCCTGGGCGGAAACACCTGGCGATGCCGTAGCCGAAGCGACCATCATGTCGCAATTCAGCCGGTTATTGACTGGAGAGGATCACCAGAAGCGTTTCGACCGGCTTTTTTTCGCGCGCGACTTGCAAGGCGCGCAGCGCGCCCTTGAACGCATGACTGGCGTGCCGCGCGGATCAGGCGAAATGCGCATGGCTTTGGCCGGCGAGCCCGAGGTGACGCAAATTATGCTCCGCCCGCTTGATCTTGGCTGGGCATATGAAAGGGCCCGGTTGTTACGCCGGCGCGATCAGGATGCCGATGCGGTCGCAAGCTGGATTGTCGCCGAACCCTTCCAGGCGAATATGGACCCCGAAATCGCGCGTGCGGTTTGGGCGGAACGGCAAATCCTGGCGCGCAAGCTTCTGCGGTTGAACAACCCAAAGGATGCGCACCGCATTGCGGCTTTTCACGGCCAGCCCATGGGTAGCGAAGGCCGGATCGAGGCAGAATTCCTGGCGGGTTTCATCGCATTGCGTTTCTTGAATGACCCCATTCTGGCGCAGCGGCATTTTGTCGCCATTGCACTTGGCTCGCGTTCGGTCATTACGCGTGCACGCGCCTTTTATTGGGAAGGCCGGGCGCTGGCGGCACGTGGTGCGCATCCCGCTGCGCGGGAACGCTATGCGGCCGCCGCGCAATTGCCGACCGCGTTTTACGGCCAGCTTGCGGCGCTGACGATGGGCGAAAGTCAGGAAGCGCTGGATCGGCGCCTGCGCGCGCTACAAACGCCCCCGATTGATCAAAGGCGGGCTCAAGAATTCGCGCAGCGCGAATTGGCCCGCGTTGTGACTACCCTGGCGGAACTTGGAGAGACACGCCGCACCCGCGCCTTCCTGCTGCGCTTGCGGGCGGTTTCGGCCGATTCGCAGGACAGGTTGCTGACGGTGCGGCTTGCGAATCACATCGGCCGACCAGATCACGCCGTATGGGTGGCGCGGGGTTCGGCGATTGAAGGCGATGTGCTGTTGCCGGAAGGCTGGCCAACGCCCTTCCGCGTGCCTGTGACGTCGCCAGAACCTGCCTTCATTTTCTCGGTGACGCGGCAGGAAAGCAATTTTGATACGGAAGCGGTCAGCAGCGCCAATGCGCGCGGGCTGATGCAATTACTTCCTGCGACCGCACAGCTTGTTGCGCGCCGGCTTGGCATGAATTTCCGCGTGGAAATGCTCACCGCCGATCCGCAGGCCAATATCAAGCTGGGTGCGGCCTATCTGGATGAAATGCTCGGGCGCTTTGAAGGGTCCCTGGTGATGGCAGCGGGGGCCTATAATGCCGGGCCGCGGCGCGTGGATGAATGGCTTGTCACCTATGGCAATCCGCTGCGTGGGGAACGTGATTTGCTCGATTGGATGGAAATGATTCCCTTTGCCGAGACACGCAATTACGTGCAGCGCATTGTTGAAGGCGCGGTGATTTATCGCGCGCGCCAGAATCCGCCCGCGACTGCGCCGCACCCCATGGCAAGCTGGCTGGCCAGCGCGAAATGAACGCATGAAGCTGCCCTTGCTGGTTGCGACGATGGGCGGCATTGGCCGGCTGAAACCAGCGCCCGGCACTTGGGGGTCCTTGGTGGTTTTGCCGTTGGTCTTGCTGGGGCCGGTTGCTGCCTTGTTGCTTGCACTGCTGGTGACGCTGATCGGCTTTTACGCCGTGCGCGAAGTGCTGCGCGACACACCCAATCAAGACCCTGGCTGGATTGTGGTGGATGAGGCAGCCGGCATGTTGCTGGCGCTCGCAGGCTTAAGTGTGGATGCCAGTATCTGGGGCGTGCTGATTGCCTTCGGCCTGTTCCGGATTTTTGATATCTTCAAACCATGGCCGATATCCTGGGCGGATCAGCAAAAGGGCGCGTTCGGCGTGATGCTGGATGATATCGTGGCAGGCGCGCTGGTGGCGGCGGCATTGGTATTGGCGCGCCCCATTCTGCCAGGGTTGATCTGAACCATGCTGCCAGAAGCCACACTTGAACAGGCGCGTGGCTTGCTGGCGCTGATGGACGACCAGGGGCTGACGCTGGTAACAGCAGAATCCTGCACCGGCGGGCTGATCGCCGCGGCGATGACAGCGATTGCGGGATCTTCTTCTGTCGTCATGGCCGGCTTCGTGACTTATTCGAATGATGCGAAGCAGAAAATGGTTGGCGTGCGCGCAGAAAGCCTGGCGCAGCACGGCGCGGTCAGCGCGGAAGTGGTCCGCGAAATGGCCGAAGGTGCGCGCGCGCGGGCCGGTGTGTCCTTGGCGCTTTCCTGCACGGGTATTGCGGGGCCAGGTGGCGCCACGCCGGGCAAGCCGGTGGGCTTGGTTTTCATTGGCTGCGCACGCGAAGGCGCAGCGACGATTGTGGAACGCCATGTCTTCCCGGGCGATCGCGCGGCAGTGCGCGCCGCGACGGTGACGGCGGCGCTTGACCTGGCCCGACGCAGCGTAACAGGCGGCTGAAAGCCCGCTTGCGGCGCGGCGATACTGGTCGCAGGATGGGCGTAACACAGAATAAGCGGGGGAAGGTCAGGCCCTGGGCGCCGTAAGCGCTGGGCCGTTTCAGATGTTCCTCTGCTGGTGATGTGCTGAACACCGAATGAGGAGACTTCCCATGGCAGCCCCACCCTCCGCGCGCCGCGACCGGATCAATCCGGATTTCCCGAAGCTGGTGGAAATGACCCACCAATATGTCTATGGCGATGTCTGGGAGCGCCCGCAGCTCAATAAGCGCGACCGTTCCATGGTGACGATTGCAGCGCTTGTGGCACTCGGCTGGCAGGATCAGTTGAACAGCCATATCGGCCGCGGCCTGACCAATGGTCTTTCGCGTGAGGAAATTTCCGAAATCATCACGCATCTTTCCATGTATTCCGGCTGGCCTTCCGCCATGACGGCAGCGCATGTCGCCGTTGATGTGTTCGAAGCGCAGGACCAGGCGAAGAAGGGCTGAAACGATGAAGGTAGGTTTCATCGGCCTTGGCACCATGGGGGCCTTCATGGCCGCCAATCTGCAGAAGGCCGGCTATCAACTGGTGGTGCATGACATCCGCCGCGAAGCTGGCGCCAATCGGCTTGCTGCCGGCGCCACTTGGGCGGAGACACCCAAGGCCGTGGCAGAACAATGCGAGGTAATTTTCACCTCACTCCCCGGGCCGAAAGAAGTGGAGCCGGTGATTTTTGGCACCGATGGCATTCTGGCGGGCGTACAAAAAGGTGCCGCGTATTTCGACCTTTCCACCAATTCCCAGGCGCTGATGAAGCGCATGGCCGAAGCGCTCGCGACCAAGGGCGCTTATGGTTTTGATGCGCCCGTCAGCGGCGGGCCCAAGGGGGCAGAGACCGGCAAGCTGGCGATTTGGGTCGGCGGCGAAAAGGAAGTTTTCGACAAATACAAGAAGGTACTGGACGCTTTTGGCGACCAGGCCGCCTATATCGGCCCGATCGGCACCGCGACTGTCGCGAAGCTGGTCCACAACATGGCCGGCTATGCGATTCAAACCGCGATGGCGGAAGTGTTTTCCATGGGCGTGAAGGCGGGGATGGACCCGCTTGATCTCTGGAAGGCCGTGCGCCAGGGTGCGCTTGGCCGCAAGCGCACTTTTGATCGCATCACGGATCAATTCCTGGTGGATAAATATGATCCGCCCGCCTTTGCGCTGAAGCTGGCGCATAAGGATGTGACGCTGGCGGTGACGATGGGCCGCGAATTGAATGTGCCGATGCGCTTCTGCAATTTGGCGCTGGAAGAAATGAATGAGGCTTTGAATCGCGGTTGGGAAAATCTGGAGAGCCGCGTGCCCATGAAGCTGCAATTGGAACGCGCGGGTGTTCAGATCAAATGCGATCCAGCGGCGGTGCAGGCCGTGCTGGATGCGGATAAGGCGCAGTAACGCGGCATGAGTTTGCTGATGCAACAACCGGGGCGGATTGGGCCGCTCCGGATGAAAAACCGGCTCATTATGGCGCCGATGGGTACGAATTTCAGCACCAGCGATGGTCTCTCAACGGAACGCGACCGCGCCTATTACGAAGAACGCGCCAAGGGCGGTGTTGCCGCCATCGTAACGGAAGCGATGGCGGTCAGCGCCGGCGGGCGTGCGCATAACAACTCGCTCTGGATTTATCATGACCGCTTCATCCCCGGCCTGGCGCGGTTGGTGGAAGGCATCAAGCGGCATGATTGCGTGACAGTGGGGCAGATTAATCACCGTGGCGCGCTGCTGCGCCGGATGGTGTTGAATATGGAACCCGTAGGGCCTTCGCCCTGGCGCAATCCGAATACGGGTGATGAGGTGCGGCCGCTGGAACAAGCGGAGATCACCGAAATTCAGAAGGATTTTGTCGCAGCTGCCAGGCGGCTTTGGCAGGCTGGTTATGATGCGGTGGAGCTGCATGCCGCCAATGGTTATCTGTTTCACCAATTCCTGACGCAACGGATCAACAAGCGCACCGACCGTTACGGCGGGACGCTCGAAAACCGCGCGCGGTTGCTGTTGGAAACGGTGCATCGGCTGCGCGATGCATTGCCGGATTTCCCGCTTTGGGTACGGATTTCCTGCACCGAATATTGCGATGATGGCTACCCGGTTGAGGAGATGGTGGAACTCGCCAAGCTTCTGGAAGCGGCGGGCGTCACGGCGCTGGATCTTTCGGGCGGCACGAATGAAAGCCCAGCGCTCTCGCGCTTTTGTATCCAGCCGCCATCCATGCCGCGCCGCACGCTGGAACCGCACGCCAAGCCGATTACGGATGCGGTTGCGATCCCAACCATTATCGCGGGGCGCATCCTTTCACCGGAAGATGCGGAAGCGGTACTGGCTTCCGGTGCGGCGGATTATGTTTCGCTGGGCCGGGCGCTGACGGCTGATGCGCATTGGCCGCGCAAGGCTTTTGGCGAAAGCAAGGTCGCCATTCGTGGCTGCATTTCCTGCAATGTCTGTTTTGAGCGTCTGACACTGGAACGCGATGTCGCCTGCGTGGTGAACCCCATGCTGGGCACGGAATTGGAAGCGCCCGAATTCATTGATGGACCATTCGCGCCCGCCCCACATAGGCAACGTGTGCTGATCCTGGGCGCCGGCTTGGCGGGCGCGGAAGTGGCGCGGCTAGCTGCAGCACGCGGCCATCAGGTGGAAATCTGGGAAAAGGCGGCGCGCGCTGGCGGGCAAATTCATCTGGCCGTGGCCGCGCCGGACAAGGAAGAAGTACGCCCCGCCTGGTCGTGGCGCTGGGATCAGGTGCAGGCGCTTGGCGTGCCGGTGCGCTATGGTGTGAATGCAACTGCCGATGCCATCAGGGCTTTCGTGCCGGATCATGTGGTGGTGGCGACCGGCGCAAAGCCGCGCACACTAAGCCTGCCGGGTGCCGCGCCGCTGCAAGCTTGGGATGTGATTGCCAATCCAGCGCTGGTGCCCGAAGGCGCGCGGCTTGCGGTGATTGGTGGCGGCATTGTCGGGCTGGAAGTGGCGGATGTGTTGGTGCAGCGCGGCTGTCGCATCGCAATCCTTGAAGCCTTGCCCGCCATCGCTCCCGCCATGGCGCGCAATAACCGCACCGATCTGATGATAAGGCTGCGCGAAGTTGGTACCAGCTTCCATACCAAGGTGCGCGATGCGCGGCTGGCTGGCGATGTGCTGTATTTCACCGAAGATGGTGCGGAGCGGGAAATTACGGGCGTGACGCATGTGATTGCTGCCATCGGCGCACTGCCCAACCTTGACGCACTACCGGCGGTGGAAGCCAGCGGCATTCCCTTCACTGTGGTGGGCGATGCCAATCAACCCGGCGATTTTCTCTCCGTTTTGCGCGATGCCTCCATGGTTGGTCTTGCGCTTGGGATGCAAACTTTGCGACAGGAGCATATGGCATGACCGAACCCGAATACCACGTCTATGCGCTGCGCTATGCCATGCGCGATGCCAAGCGCGCCGAGCATTTCATCGGTGGCGACCCGCATGATGCGCCCATGCCGATGGATTACTTCGTCTGGGCCGCGGTGAATGATGATCGCGCCGTGATCATTGACACCGGCTTCACGGCGGAAGTCGCTGCCAAGCGCAAGCGCAATTACCTGCGCTGCCCCATTGAAAGCCTGAAGCTGATCGGTGTTGATCCCGACAAGGTCGAAGATGTGGTGATTTCGCACCTGCATTACGATCATGTCGGCAGTTTCCATAAATTTTCCAAGGCGAAGTTCCATTTGCAGGAACCGGAAATGCACTACGCCACCGGGCGCTACATGAAGTACCCGAAGCTTCGCCATTCCTTCGAAGTTGAAGATGTGGTCGGCATGGTGCGGATGAATTTCGCTGAGCGCGTTGTCTTCCATAATGGCGATGCGGAAGTGGCGCCGGGGATTACCGTGCATGCTTGTGGCGGGCATTCCATGGGGCTGCAATGCGTGCGCGTGAATACGGCGCGCGGGCGCGTGGTGCTGGCCTCAGATGTCACGCATTTCTACGAAAACATGGAAGCCGGCCGGCCCTTCACCACGGCGTTTCATATTGGTGAAATGCTGGAAGGTTTTGATAAGCTCCGCGCGCTGGCGCCAAGCCCGAAGCACATCGTGCCCGGCCATGATCCTGAAGTGATGCGCCGCTACCCCGCACTGCCGGGGCAAGAAGGCATTGTGGTGGAACTCCACCGCGAACCAACAAAATAAAGAAGGGAGGTTAGCATGATCAACATCACCCGCCGCGCCGCGTTAATTGCGGGCCTTGCCGCGCCGGCCATTGCGCGGGCGCAGGGTTTTCCAACGCGGCCCTTGCGCCTGGTAGTGCCCTTCCCGCCCGCAGGTGCCGCCGATATCACCGCGCGCCTTGTCGCGGAACGCATGGGGCCGCTGCTTGGCCAGACAGTGATTATTGATAACCGACCGGGCGCCGGCGGTAACATCGCCGGTGAAGCCGTGGCACGCAGCGCGCCGGATGGGCATACGCTGTTTCTGGGTGGTGCAACGATCCTGTTGGCGAATAAATACCTGTACCACAAGGGTATGCCCTTTGATGGCATTCGGGATTTCACGCATATCTCGCGCGTATCCGTCGGCTCCACGCTATTTGTCGTGAATGCCAATCGCCCCTGGAGAACCTTTGAAGAATTCGTGGCGGATGCGAAGCGCCGGCCAGGGCAGATTAGCGCGGCCTCCTCCGGTATCGGCACCATCAGCCATTTGACGATTTCCAAGCTGATGCAAAGCGCAGGGATCGAGGTTTCGCATGTGCCCTATCGCGGTCTGGCGCCCGGCTTGAATGATCTAATTGCCGGCAATGTGGACATGATTTTTGATGGCATGCCCGCGCTGATGCCGCATGTGCGTGAAGGGCGCTTGCGAGCGCTGGCGGTCGGTAGCCAGAAGCGCCAGCCTCAGGTCGCGGGGCTTGAGAATGTGCGCGGCATGGCGGAGCTTATCCCCGGTTCCGATATGGATATGGAATTCTGGTACTGCATTTCCGCGGCTGCCGGCACGCCGGCACCTATTGCGCAGGCCTTGCACCGTGCCACCATCGGCGCGGCGCGCGACAAGGAATATGGTGAAAAGCTGATCCCGCTTGGCTTCACCGCCATTTCGGATGACACGCCCGAAGGCTTCACCGATTATGTGCGTAGCCAGGATCGCGTTTGGCGCGAATTGGTGGAAATATCCGGCGCCAAACTAGATTAACCTTCAACACAGGAGAAAACCGATGCTCTATGAACTTCGCATTTATCACTGCCAGCCCGGGCGCCTGCCCGATCTGATGAAGCGGTTTGACACCATCACGCTGAAGCTGTGGGACAAGCATGGCATTCGCCAAGCAGGTTTCTGGACCACGCTGATTGGTGATTCCAACCACAGCCTGACCTATATGGTGGCGTGGAATTCACTCGCGGAACGCGAAGAAAAATGGATGAAATTCCAGGCCGATCCGGATTGGATCAAGGCACGCGCGGAAACCGAAGCGAATGGCCCGCTGCTGACGAAAGTCACCAATGAAATTCTTCAGCCGACATCCTTTTCATCGGTGAAGTAATCAAATTGGGGGGAAGGTCTACTTCCCCCCTCCCAGCCCATGCTGTTCGCGCACGGCATGGAAGCGCAGCATTGGCCATTCTTCTTCCGCGCGGCGGCGGCGCCAATCGCTGCTGAAAAACGCGACCAGCGCGCCATCATGATCTTCCGCGACATCACGCCGATTGGCTTCGGCGAAACGTTCAAGCGCACCCGCTTCGGTTGAGGCAATCCAGCGCACCTGTTCCCAGGGCGTAGCATCAAACCCTGCCGGCACGCCATATTCCACACGCAGCCGACTTTGCAGCACATCCAATTGCAATTGCCCAACCACGCCGACCACGGGCGGGGAACCATCACGCGGGCGGAACAACTGCACCACGCCTTCTTCTGCCAATTGATCCAGCGCGGTGCGCAGCTTCTTGGCCAGCATCGGATCATCAAGGCGGATATGGCGCAGGATTTCCGGCGCGAAGGAAGGCACGCCGCGGAAATCAAGTGCCTCACCTTCCGTCAGCGTATCACCGATGCGCAGCGTGCCGTGATTGGCAATGCCGATCACATCTCCCGGCCAGGCTTCTTCCGCCACTTGCCGGTCTTTCGCGAAGAAAAACAGCGGCGCATTTACGGGCACCTGCTTTCCGGTGCGGGTCTGACGCAGTCGCATGCCCTTGGTCAGCCGCCCGCTGCATAGCCGCACAAAGGCGACGCGGTCACGGTGATTGGGGTCCATATTCGCCTGAATCTTGAAGACAAAGCCGGTCAGCTTTTCCTCACCAGGTGTCACAAGCCGCTGATCTGCCGGCCGCGCACGTGGCGGCGGCGCATGACGCGCCAGTCCATCCAGCAAATGCGCAATGCCGAAATCGCGCAATGCGGAGCCGAAATAGACCGGCGTCAGTGATCCTTCCAAAAAACGATCCGTATTGAATGCGGGATAGCCGGCACGCGCCAGCAAGACTTCTTCGGAAAGCGCCAAAGCCCTTTCATCCCCCACCAGCGCTGCAAGCTTCGGGTCTTCGGGCGATTCAAGCTGGATAGGTTCGGCGCCTTCCGCGACCGGCAGGAAGCGGTCTGTCGCCAAATCATAAACTCCGGCGAAGTCAGCCGAGCGGCCCACGGGCCAGGCGGCCGGGGTTGCATCCAGCGCCAGCAGGTTTTGGATTTCATCCAGCAATTCGAAAGGTTCGCGCGCTTCGCGGTCCATCTTATTGATGAAGGTGATGATAGGAATGTCGCGCATGCGGCAAACTTCAAACAGCTTGCGCGTTTGGCTCTCAATCCCCTTGGCGGCATCCAGCACCATCACGGCGGCATCCACCGCGGTCAGGGTGCGATAGGTATCTTCGGAAAAATCCTCGTGGCCTGGCGTGTCCAGCAAGTTGAAGACCACGCCATCACGCTCAAAAGTCATGACGGAGGTCGCAACCGAAATCCCGCGATCCTGTTCAATCTTCATCCAGTCGGAACGCGTGCGCCGCGCATTGCCCTTGGCGCGCACCGCGCCGGCAAGCTGAATGGCGCCACCCTTGAGCAGCAGTTTTTCAGTCAGCGTGGTTTTTCCCGCATCCGGATGGGCGATGATGGCAAAGCTCCGCCGGCGGGCGGCTTCTTCGGCGATACGGGCGGCAGGGATGGAGGTTTCAGACATGGTGCGGCCGGGCTTAGCAGGAGAAGTGCCTTCTGTCGCGCGCTGGGTATCAAGCCGCTTGTTTCTTGAGCCAATCGCGCAGCGCTTTGTTCACGCGTGTTTGCCAGCCTGGGCCGCTGGCGCGCAGACGATCCAGCAGGTCCGGGTCCAGGCGCAGCGTCACCTGGCGCTTGGCCTGTGGCAGCTGCGGGCGACCGCGACGGACAAGCCGCGCACCATCCTTGATCTCCGCCTTGGCGAAGAATTCGTCGGTCAGCGGCGGCGCATCATCGGGATCAACCCAGATGTTGGCGCCAGTGTGTTTCTTCTTCGGCATGGGCGTGCCTCATGGAAATGATGCGGCGGGCCGCGCCGCGCGGAGTCCAAACCAAAACCACCAACCGGCCCTGCAAAAGCCCGGCAGAAATAAAGCGCTTCTCACCATAATCTCGCCGCACATCTTCAAGCGTGGCGTGGAGGCTAGCGAAAACTAGCGCCGCATCGGCAAAATCCAACCCACGTTCGGCCAGCGTTCTGGCGCGCTTGGACGGGTCGAAGGTGATGCGCATAGAATATATGAAGCTACAATAAATCTGCAAGGCAATATGCCGCTACAAGCCTTACCAGCCGCCGCGCTTCGGGCTATCACCCCGCCCATGTTCCCCTCCAACATCCCTCCCGCCGCGCTGGTCACGGGCGCTGGCAAGCGGCTTGGCCGTGCCATGGCGCTCGCGCTTGCCGAAGCCGGCTTTGATGTCGCCATCCATTACGCTGCCAGCGCTGAAGCCGCCGAGGCAACGGCCGCCGATATCCGCGCCCTGGGCCGCCGCGCCATCACGCTCCGCGCCGAACTCGGCCAGGAAGCGGAAGTCGCTCAACTCATCCCGCACGCCACCAAGGCGCTTGGCACACTGGGTGTGCTGGTGAACAACGCCTCCACCTTCGAACGCGATGAATGGCAGGACGCGACGCGTGAATCCTGGGATCGGCATATGGAACCCAATCTACGCGCGCCCTTCGTGCTGACGCAGTCCTTCGCCAAAACTCTGCCAGAAGCCGCGCAGGGCTTGGTCGTGAATATGCTCGATCAGCGGGTCTGGTCGCTCACGCCACACTTCGTCTCCTACACCGTGTCCAAGGCGGGGCTTTGGGCGCTGACGCAAAGCCTGGCACTGGCGCTGGCGCCGCGCATTCGGGTGAATGCCATCGGCCCCGGCCCTGCCTTGCCGAGCCCCCGCCAAAGCCAGGAACATTTCGACAAGCAGGCGGCATCAACGCCACTCTCGCGCCCCACCAGCGCCGAGGAAGTCGCCCGCGCGCTCATGGCTATCCTCTCGCTGCCATCCATGACAGGCCAGATGATCGCACTCGATGGCGGGCAGCATTTGCAATGGTCGCCCTCCTACGGGCAGGAGCCTTTGGAATGAGCTTCGCCCCGGATGCCGCGGCGGGGCTGCGGCTGGTTTTCGTGCGCCATCTGGAAGTGCAGGCCTTGCTCGGCGTCCATGCGCATGAGCAAACCCGCCCGCAGCGCGTGATCCTGGACCTGGAATTGGCGGTGGAGGACCCCGAAGCCCCCTCAGCCGAAGGGCCGGATCGGCTTTCGCGCGTGGTGGATTACGCGGCGGCGGCCGAAACTGCGCGGCGGATCGCGACTTCCGCCCATGTTTGGCTCGCGGAAACCCTGGCCGAGCGCATCGCCATCAGCCTGCTGGAAGATGCCCGCATCCGCCGCGTCCGGGTATGCGTGACCAAGCCGGACGCGATGCCCGGTAGCATCGAAGTCGGCGTTGTCATTGAAAGATCACGATTTTGACATCGGTCATGCTGCGGATTGTCCACCGCGCGAAAACCACGCCCAAAAGCTTTTTGCGCGCGGCCCGAAATTTTCCCCTTGACGCCAGCGCGGCTTTGCGACTCGGTGGTAAATGTAGATAAATCAATCACTTAAATTGTTACAGACCAAACGCCGCAAATCTAGGCAGAGCCATAGAATCTTTGTGTAACATAGTCTTAACCGGATTGTCTTGATGGCTTCCCACAGGTTTATCCACAGGTTTCGTGGACAAATTCGCCAAGCCTTTGCCATAAGCTACCCCTGATGACCGAAACCGTGCCACCTGCCTCGGATAGCCCCTTATTTCAGGGCCTGGCGGTGCTGGAAGCCGCCCTGCCCACCCTGCCGACTGCCCCCGGCGTCTATCGCATGCTGAATGAGAAGGGGGAGGCGCTTTACGTCGGCAAGGCCAGGTCGCTCCGAAAGCGGGTCACTTCCTATACCCAGATCTCCCGGCTGCCGGAACGCCTCAGGCGCATGGTGTTTGAAACCCGGTCGCTCGAAGTAGTCACCACAGGGTCCGAGGCCGAGGCACTGCTGCTGGAAGCCAATTTCATCAAGCGCTTCCGGCCGCGCTTCAACATCGTCCTTCGGGATGACAAATCCTATCCCTGGCTGGTCATCACGGAAGACCATCCCTTTCCGCAGATTGCCAAGCATCGCGGGGAAAGGCGGAAGGGAGCATCCTATTGGGGGCCTTTTGCGTCCGTCTGGGCGGTGAACCAGACCATCAATGCGCTACAGCGCGTGTTCCTGCTGCGGTCCTGCCGCGATACGGTGTTTGATACGCGCACCCGTCCGTGTTTGCTGTTTCAAATCAAGCGCTGCGCCGCACCCTGTGTGGACCGCATTTCCCAAGCCGATTACGCGGCGCTTGTGGCAGAAGCCAAGCAGTTCCTGTCTGGCGAAACGCCCTCCATCCAAAAGCGCCTCGCCACAGAAATGGAAGCGGCGGCGGCAGATTTGCAGTTTGAACGTGCAGCCGCGCTGCGGGACCGTATCCGGGGACTCACGCATATTCAGGGCAAGGATCGTGTCAATCTGGAAGGGCTTGGCGATGCGGATGTGATCGCTTTGCATCAGGCGGCAGGCCAAAGCTGCGTGCAGGTGTTCTTCTTCCGCGGCGGGCGCAATAACGGCAACCGCGCCTTTTTCCTGAGCCACGCCAAGCAGGACCAAAGCGCTGAGGAGGTGATGGGCGCCTTCCTCGGCCAGCTTTATGAAGACTTGCCCCCGCCGCCTTTGCTGCTGCTATCGCATGACCCACCCGAAGCGGCGCTGATCGCGGAGGCTTTGACGATCAAGGCCGGGCGGCGCGTGGAATTGCGTCGGCCGCAGCGCGGCGAAAAACACGAAGCCTTGGAACACGCGGCCACCAATGCGCGCGAAGCCCTGGAACGGCGCATGGCGGAAGGCACCGCTCAGGCTGCGCTGCTGGAAGGCACGGCGAGCGTTTTCGGCCTACCTGGCGCGCCGGAACGGATCGAGATTTACGACAATAGCCATATCCAGGGCGCCAATGCCTATGGCGTCATGGTGGTCGCCGGACCTTCGGGGTTCATGAAGCAGGGCTACCGAAAATTCGCCATCAAAACAGCCGCCACCAATGATGATTTCGCCATGATGCGCGAAGTTTTCGAACGCCGTTTTGGCCGGGCGCTCCGCGAAGACCCCGCCCGCGCTGGCGAAGACTGGCCCGATTTGGTGCTGATTGATGGCGGCGCCGGTCAGCTTTCCGCCGCGCGGGAGATCATGGAAGGCCTTGGCCTGGATGATCTGCCCCTGGTGGCGGTGGCCAAGGGGCCGGACCGCGATGCTGGGCGGGAATGGTTCCACATGGCGGGTCGCGAACCCTTCCAATTACCGCTGCGCGATGCGGTGCTGTTCTATTTGCAGCGCCTGCGGGATGAGGCGCATCGCTTCGCCATCACCACCCATCGCGCCGGGCGATCCAAGGCGCTGACGCGGTCTGAATTGGATGAGGTGCCAGGCGTGGCGGCGGCCATGAAGCGCAAATTGCTGAACCATTTCGGCTCAGCCCGCGGGGTGCGGCAGGCGGGGCTGGCGGATCTGGAAGCCTGCCCGGGGGTTGGCCCCGCCTTGGCCAGGCGGATTCATGATCATTTCCATCCCAATGCAGCGCTTGGTTGAAGTGGGCGCTGCCCACGTGCCAAAAGCCTCTATTCCTGGTTAACTGGATAGCAATGCCAACCGATCTGCCCAATCTGCTGACGCTTTCGCGCATCGCGGCCATACCGCTGCTGGTGGTATTGGCCTCGATCAATTCGCCGCAGGCGGATATGGCGGCATGCGTGGTGTTTTCCCTTGCAGCCATCACGGATTATTTCGATGGCAAGATCGCGCGCGAACGAGGCGCGGTTTCCGGCTTTGGCCGCATGCTGGACCCAATTGCGGATAAGCTGCTGGTCGCCGCGGCCCTTATGCTGCTGGCAGGCTATGGCCGGCTTTCCGATGCAGGTCTGTTTCCGGCCATTGTCATCATGCTGCGCGAGATTTTGGTCTCGGGCCTGCGCGAATTCCTGGCCGAATTGCGCGTGGGCCTGCCGGTCACGCCGCTCGCGAAGTGGAAGACCGGGTTTCAGATGGGCGCTTTGGGCACCTTGCTTGCGGGCGATAGTGGCGCGCCGGTGGTTGGGCTTGGCTTTCTGCCGGTTTCCCTGATTGGGGAAGGCATGCTCTGGGCCGCGGCAGTGCTGACGCTGATCACCGGCTGGGATTAGCTGCGCGCGGGGTTGAGCCTCGCGCAGGGGGAAACGCCCCCCAGCCGTGATGCCGAGGCAAAACCGCCGGGGCAGCCTTGAGTCTGAACCCCGGGCAGCGCATCTTAAATATGGAAGAGGCGGGGAAAGCCATGCGACATTCTATGCTGCTGCTGTTTGGGGGAATGCTGGCGCTGCAAGGCTGCGCGCCGAATTGGCAGCCAAGCTGGAACACCAGCGGCAATGCTGCTGTGCCCCAGATGGATAGCCTGACGGTCCGCCGCGTGACCAGCGGGGATACGACTGTGGAAGTGCTGCGCACAGAAACGCTGGACTATGCGGCGATGCGCGCCCCCGCCACGCCGACCACGCAAATGACGCCGGATGATGCGCTGCGCCTGCCCCCGCCACCACCCCCGCTGCGCAGCAGCAGTTCAACGCCGCCGCCCATGGCATCCGTGCCGCCGCGCGCGCCTTCGCCGGCGGCTGCAACGCCTTCCGCCATGCCGGCGTCGCCCTCGGCGCGGGTTGAAGGCACCGTCATTCCCGCAACACCGGGGCAGCCGGGCGGGATTGTCGCCGGCGGCAATGATCGCACCCAGGTCTTCAATCCGCCAGGCACGGCGGGTGGCGGCATTGCGGTGCGCGATGGCGGCTCCACCACCATTATCGGGCCGGGCGGGCGCATCACCTCGGTACCCACGCCACGCTGAAGCATCATGCGGATTCTATATTTCGCCTGGCTGCGCCAGAAGATCGGCGTGGCCGAAGAAGAAGTGACGCCGCCGGCCGAGGTTCTGGATATTGCCGGCTTGCGCGATTGGCTGGCGACGCGCAGCCCAGGCCACGCAGCGGCTTTTGCTGATGCCAAGCAAATCCGAGCCGCCGTCAATCAAGATTTCGCCACGCCGGATCATCCTATAGTGGCGGGCGATGAGATTGCCTTCTTCCCGCCCGTGACCGGGGGCTGAGCCATGGCGCGTATCCTGGTGCAGGAAGCGCTATTTGACATGGCGACGGAAAGCGCCGCGCTGACCGCAGGCCGAACAGATATTGGCGGCGTTGCCAGCTTTCTCGGCGTGTGCCGCGGCGATGACGCCTTGGCGGCCATGGTGCTGGAACATTACCCCGGCATGACGGAACGCGCCCTTGGCCGCATCGCGGCCGAAGCTGAGGCACGCTGGCCGCTGACCGGCTGCACGGTGATCCATCGCGTGGGCCGCATCCTGCCAGGTGAGCCGATTGTGCTGGTACTGACCGCTTCTGCGCATCGCGCTGCGGCGCTTGAATCCTGCGCTTTCCTGATTGATTGGCTGAAGACCAAGGCACCCTTCTGGAAGCGCGAGGAATTCGCCGATGGCGATGCGCGCTGGGTGGCCGCGAAGAATGAGGATGATGCAGCCGCCGCGCGCTGGTCGGTCAAAAACATTTGAGGATCAGCGTATTCTCGGCGGTACTGGCCGGGGCCTTGCTGCTGATCTGGCCCGCCTTTTTCAATGGCTATCCGCTGCTGTTCAGCGATAGCGGCGGGTTTTTGCATCAAACGCTTGGGCCGCTGATGCTCTGGGACAAGCCCTATATTTACGGGCCATTCCTGCACGCTTTTCATTGGCGCATCAGCCTTTGGGGGCCGGTAATCGCGCAGGGCCTGATCCTGTCCCATTTGCTGTGGTTGACGCTGCGTGTGCTGCGCGGCCATGCAACGCCGCTTTGGCATATCGGGCTTTGCGCCTTCGCTGCGCTGGCGACCGTGGCCCCCTTCAGCGCCGCGCTGCTGATGCCCGATATCTTCGCGCCGATTGTTGTGCTGGGCTCGTTTTTGCTGGGCTTTGGTGGTGCTGCGCTGACAAGACAGGAACGCGCCTATCTGGTGGCGCTGGTGGCACTCGGCATTGCTGCGCATCTCGCGCATTTGCCGCTGGCGCTTGGCTTATGCGGGGTGGCGTTGCTGCTGCGCCTTTGGCGTTACCCGGTGCGGCTTTTAGCCATGGTGCTGCCGGTGGTGCTGGCGGTGGCTATGCTGATGGTCACCAATGCCATCGGCCATGGGCGCTTCGCGCTTTCGCCCTATGGCGCCAGTTTCATGCTGGCCCGCTTGCAGGAAGATGGCCCGGCGACAGCGCTGCTGAAGGCGCGCTGCCCTGATGCCGGCTGGTATCTTTGCGCCTTCGCGGATCGGCTGCCCATGCCGGCCAATGATTTCCTCTGGGCACCGGAAAGCCCGGTTAATCGTGACGCCGCCGGCCAGCCGCGCTTCCTGGGCGGCATGATGCTGGCGCCGGAGGCCGGGCAGATTGTCGCCGAGACGATCCGCGCCGACCCGCTTGGCGTGGCCCGCGCCATGGCCGGCAATATGCTGGTGCAACTCGGCAGCTTTGGCATTGGCGACACTTTGGATGAGGCGCATTTCACGGTGGCGGTCCGCCCACGCATCGAACAGGGCTTTTCGGCGCGCGAATTGGCAGCGTTTGACCAGGCGTGGCAGGCGCAGGGATTGTTGAAGGATGCGCTGACGCCGCTCAATCCATTCCATCTGCTGGTGGTGCTGCTGGCGCTGCCGCTGCTGGCCTGGGCAGCCTGGCGCGGGCAGGGGCTGGCACTTGCCCTCACGCTGTTTCTGCTGGCGGCGGTGCTGGGCAATGCGCTGATCTGTGGCGGGCTTTCCGGGCCGCATCCGCGCTATGGCGCGCGCATCATGTGGCTATTGCCGGTCGCGGCTTTGCTGTGCTGGCCGCGCCGGCGAAAGGCGTAACCGCCTCACGGCCACTTCACCGTCGGCGGCATGGACATCAAAATCGCCTCCACATTGCCCCCGGTTTTCAGGCCGAAAATCGTACCCCGGTCATGCAGAAGGTTGAATTCCACATAGCGCCCACGGCGGATCAGCTGATGCTCCCGCTCGGCCTCGGTCCAGGCTTCATGCATGCGTTTGCGGATAATGGCGGGATAGGATTGCAGGAAGGCCAGCCCGACATCGCGGGTGAAGGTGAAATCGGCGTCTATCCCCTTGCCTGGGGTGCGATCACCCAGCCAATCATAAAATATGCCGCCAAGGCCACGCGGTTCGCCGCGATGGGGCAGAAAGAAATACTCATCGCACCATTTCTTGAAGCGCGGGTAATAGGTTTCGTCATGCTTGTCACAGGCGCTCTTGAAGGCCGCATGGAAATCCGCCGCATCGGCTTGGGCTTCCGGTGCTTCGGGCGTCATGGGCGTCAGGTCTCCCCCGCCGCCGAACCAGGCATTCCGGGTCACGATGAAGCGCGTATTCATATGCGCCGCCGGCACGCGCGGGTTTTGCATATGTGCCACCAGCGACACACCTGTCGCCAAAAAGCGCGGGTCTTCCTCGGCGCCCGGGATTTGCTTGCGGAATTCGGGGGAGAATTCGCCAAACACCGTGGAGACATTAACCCCCACCTTTTCAAACACCCGTCCCTTCATGACGGATATGACCCCCCCGCCCCCTTCCGGCCTTTCCCAGGCGGTACGGGCGAATCGCCCCGGCGGCAGGCCGGTATGCGGGCCTTGGGCCAGATCATCCTCAATCGCTTCAAAGGCGGCGCAAAGCCGGTCCCGCAATTCCTCAAACCAGGCACGGGCAGGGGCCACAAAGGGGTGGCCCTGAGGGCCGGCGGCAGTTTTTTCCATGGCAGGCTTCCAATGTTACACGGGGGCGCATTTACACCTTGCAAATCCACCTATTATAAGAACCTCGTTTTGGCGGGGCCGATGCTTCGGCGCCGCCATTTCGTTGTAATCATGGCACCCTTAGGGTGCGAGCCTAAAGCGTGCGGCGAAGTGAGGCCCTCGGCAAGGGGGCTCCCCGTCGCAAGGGGATGTTGAGGATGACTGATAACGGACACGCGGCGACCGATGGGGCGCCCCGACGCGACTTCCTGATGCTGGTGACCGGCGCTTTTGCCGCGGTCGGTGTTGGTGCCATTGCTTGGCCCTTCATCGCTTCCTTGCAGCCCGCCAAGGATACGCTGGCGCTGGCGAGCACGGATGTGGAACTGGCCCCGATCGCTGAAGGCCAGGCCATCACGGTGATGTGGCGCGGCAAGCCGGTGTTCGTGCGCAACCGCACGGCCAAGGAAATCCAGGAAGCCCGCGCAGTGCCGACCAATTCCCTGCCCGATCCGGCGACCGACCAATCCCGCGTTCAGAAGGATCAGTGGCTTATCCTGGTCGGTATTTGCACGCATTTGGGTTGCGTGCCCACGGGTCAAAGGGCCACTGATGCGCGCGGCGATTACGGCGGCTGGTTCTGCCCCTGCCATGGCAGCCATTACGACACGTCAGGCAGAATTCGCAAAGGTCCCGCGCCAAGAAACCTTGACGTTCCGCAATACGCCTTCACATCCGACACCAAGATCAGAATCGGTTGAGGATAAAAAAACATGTCAATCGGGTTGCACAATAGCGAATTCAAGAATCCGGTGGTGCGCTGGATAGATCAGCGCATGCCGGTCTTCACCATGATGCAGAAGGAATACGGAACCTTCCCGACGCCGAAGAATTTCAATTATTTCTGGAATTTCGGCGCGCTGGCCATGGTCACGCTGATGATCATGATCGCGACGGGTATCTTCCTGTCCATGCATTACGCCGCGCATACAAGTCTTGCCTTCGATAGTGTCGAACGCATCATGCGCGATGTGAATTTCGGCTGGCTGATCCGCTATATTCACATGAACGGCGCCAGCATGTTCTTCATTGTGGTCTATATCCACATCTTCCGCGGCATGTATTACGGTTCCTACAAGGCGCCGCGTGAATTGCTGTGGATGCTGGGGGTCGTGATCTTCCTGCTGATGATGGCGACCGCCTTTATGGGCTATGTGCTGCCCTGGGGTCAGATGTCCTTTTGGGGCGCCACCGTGATCACCAATTTGTTCAGCGCCTTCCCGGTTGTGGGTAATTTCATCGTGGAACTGCTCTGGGGCGGCTTCAGCGTGGATAACCCGACGCTCAACCGCTTCTTCAGCCTGCATTATCTGCTGCCCTTCGTGATTTTCGGCGTGGTCTTCCTGCATGTCGCCGCGCTGCACATCACGGGTTCGAACAACCCGCTTGGGATCGAACCCAAGGGTCCGCAGGACACACTTCCCTTCCACCCGTATTACACGGCGAAGGATAGCGTGGGGCTGGTGGTTTATTTCATCGTCTTCGCGGTGCTGGTGTTCTTTGCGCCGAATTATCTGGGCCATCCGGATAACTACATTCCGGCCAATCCGCTGGTGACGCCGCCGCATATTGTGCCGGAATGGTACTTCCTGCCCTATTACGCGATCCTGCGCGCGGTGCCGGATAAGCTTGGCGGCGTGTTGCTGATGTTTGGCTCGATCCTGGTTTGGTTCGTGCTGCCTTGGCTGGATCGTTCCCCGGTGCGGTCCATGCGCTTCCGTCCGCTGGCGCGCATCTTCTTCCTGCTCTGGACCGTTTGCTTCCTGGTCCTGCTCTGGGTGGGCGCCAAGCCGGCGGAAGGCACCTATGTGCTGATCGCCCGCATCGCGACCGCCTATTACTTCGCGTATTTCCTGGTGATCCTGCCGATGCTCGCGAAGTTTGAGCGGCCCTTGCCGCTACCAGAAAGTATATCCCGCGCCGTTCTGGGTGGGGGGCCGTTGCCCATGGGCGCGGCTGCTAAGCCGATGGAGAAGGCCTGATCATGTTGCGCACTTCCTTCAAGGCCCTCGCCCTGGCCATTGGCCTTTTTGCCGCCGCCCCCGCCCATGCGGCGGGCGGGGATATTGCGATCCCGGATCGGAAATTCTCCTTTGATGGGGTTTTCGGGACCTATGATCGCGCCAGCGCGCAGCGCGGCTTCCAGGTTTACAAGGAAGTCTGCTCTGCCTGCCATTCGATGCGGCTGGTTTCCTATCGCAATCTGCGCGAGTTGGGACTGACCGAAGCGCAGGTCGCGGGGATTGCCTCGCAGTTCCAGATTGTTGATGGCCCGAATGATGAGGGCCAGATGTTCGAACGTGCGGGCCGCCCGGCGGATCGCTTCCGCAAGCCCTTCGCCAATGATGCGGCGGCGCGTGCGGCCAATAACGGCGCCTTGCCGCCCGATCTTTCGGTCATGAGCAAGGCGCGGGCTGGCGGTGCTGACTACCTATTTGCATTGCTGGTTGGCTATGAGGATCCGCCGCCCGGCGTGACCCTGATGGATGGGATGCATTTCAACCGCTACTTCCCGGGCAATCAAATCGACCAAGGCAACCGTTGAGCAGATGGCGCATGATGTCAGCACCTTCCTGCAATGGGCTGCTGAGCCGGAACTTGAACAGCGCCGCGCCTTGGGCGTGAAGATCATCATCTTCCTGACCATCCTCGCCGGGCTGACCTATGCGGTGAAGCGAAAGATTTGGGCTGACGTTGAGCACTGATCGCTTCTGAAGCGCTGTAAGCAAAGGCACGCGTCCCTTCCGGGGCGCGTGTTTTTTTATGGGTCGCCAGCCGTTTCCATCGGCACGCATTCTGCGCTAGTGACCATTCCCATGCTGCCTTCCGACCCCGTAGAGCGCTTGAAGGTGCAGGTGACATTCCTGCGTATGGATGCGCCGCCTGCCAGCCTAGCCCCGCCTTTGCCTGGCGATGTTCGGGTGGAACGGGTGCGGCATTGCTCCGTGCCCTTCTATCGCTACCTGTATGATACGGTGGGCGCGCCCTGGCTCTGGTGGATGCGGCGCATCGCAACCGATGCGGAACTGGCAGGCTTGCTCGGCCATCCCTCGGTCAGCGTGCATGTGCTGATGCGTGATGGCGAACCGAACGGGTTTTATGAGTTGGACCATCGCAGCGGGCAGACGGTGAACCTTTCCTATTTCGGGCTAATGCCTTGGGCGATTGGCACCGGGCTGGGTGCCGCCTTTCTGCGCCATGCCGTGGATAGCGCCTGGAATATCTGCCTGCCGGCCGTGACCGTGAATACCTGCAATGCGGATCACCCGCGCGCGCTGCCGGGCTATGCGGCGGCAGGCTTTAGGAAGCTCCGCGTGATCGAGGAAGTCTGGCCGGTGCCGCTTTCCCTTGGCATGCGCATGCCGCCGCATCTGCCGCGCGTCTGATTGCATCGCGCTTATTCCCAAGCGCATCGGTTCCGCCTTTAATGGGGGCGGAGGAAGAACCGCCATGAATAAAGCCTCGCGCCGGGTGCTGCTGGGTTCAGCGTTTGCCCTGCCCTTCATCACACGCGCCACCGCGCAGCCTGCCTGGCCGGATCGGCCGGTGCGCATCATCATTCCCTTTGGCGCGGGCGGGCCGATTGATCTGGTGGGCCGCCTGCTGGCGGAACATTTGAAGGAAAGGCTCGGCCAGCCCTTCATCATCGAAAACCGCCCCGGCGCCGGCGGCAGCATCGGCATTCATACCGTGGTGCAATCGCCGCCCGATGGCACGGCCTTTGTGCTGACCAGCGCGTCACTTGCCAGCGTGCCGGCGCTTTACCCCAATCGAGGGCTTGATCCGCGCACGGCCTTGGCACCCGTAAGTCTGGTGGCGGATATCCCAACCGCCATGGTGGTCCGCGCGGCATCGCCTTATCAAAGCGTGCAGGATGTGTTGAACGCGGCACGGGCTGACCCGGGGCGGCTGACCTATGGCAGCGGGGGTGTTGGGTCCTCCAACCACTTATCGGGCGCGCTTTTCGCGCTCGCGGCCAATCTGGACCTCACGCATGTGTCCTATCGCGGCGCGGCGCCGGCCATGACGGCGCTTTACGCCGGCGAAATAGACATGGTTTTCGCGAGCACGGTGGAAACTCTGCCGCATGTGCAGGGCGGCCGCGCGCGATTACTGGGCGTGGCGGGGCCGAGGCGCCTGCCGGCCCTGCCCGATACGCCAGCCATCAATGAAACCGTGCCCGGCTATGTCGCGCTGAATTGGTATGCCATTGCCGCCCCGCGCGCGACCCCGCCTGCCATCATCGCCCGCATGGCGGAAACCTTGGGCAGCATTCGTGATCTACCTGATGTGCGCACGCGCTTCGCCGCTGCCGGCACCACACCCTTGCTGACCGGCCCGGCTGAGTTAGCGGCGCTACTGGAAACCGATGTGCCGCAATGGCAGCGCGTGGTGGCGGCAACGGGGATCAAGGTGGAATAAGATGTTCCTTGCCGCCGTATTGATCACCGGTTTAGCCTTTACCTGAAAACAAGAAACCGCCGCGCCCAGCCGCGCGGTTGGGGAGGGTAAGCGCATGAGCCAAGCCGCATTCAAAGCCGCGCGGGATTTCCTGCTGGCGCAGCGCGGCGATTACGCCACGGCCTATCGCGATTTCCGCTGGCCGGCGCTCGGGCATTTCAACTGGGCGCTCGATTGGTTTGACGCTGAATTGGCTGCGGGCGCGCATGGTGCCCGCCCCGCACTTCGCATTGTTGGTGATGGCGCGGCGGAGCGCAGTTTTGCCGAGCTCTCCGCCGCCTCCAACCGTGTTGCCAATGGGCTACGCGCGCTTGGCGTGAAGCGTGGCGATCGCATTCTGCTCATGCTCGGCAATGTCGTGCCACTGTGGGAAGTGATGCTGGCGGCGATAAAACTCGGCGCCGTAGTGATCCCCGCCACCACGCTGCTGGCCGGCGATGATTTGAAGGACCGTTTTACCAGAGGCCGCGCGCGTTTCGTGGTGGCGAATGCGGCCGATGCGCCGAAATTCGAGGGGCTGGAAGCGGGTGTGACGCGCATTGCGATTGGTGCGGCACCGGCGGGTTGGATCGCTTACGGCACCCTGCATCAGGGCGCGGCCAGCTTCACCCCGGATGGGCCGACCAAGGCCCGCGATCCCATGCTGCTTTACTTTACGTCAGGCACCACGGCCAAGCCAAAACTTGTTTTGCACAGCCATCAATCCTATCCGGTGGGGCATCTTTCCACCATGTTTGCACTCGGCCTGCAGCCGGGCGATGTGCATTTGAACATCTCCTCTCCCGGCTGGGCGAAACATGCTTGGTCCTGCCTTTTCGCGCCCTGGAATGCGGGCGCGGCGGTGTTCATCGCCAATCAGCCGCGCTTCAATGCGCGCGGCATGCTTGAAGCGATAGCCGCCAATGGGGTGACGACGCTCTGCGCCCCGCCCACTGTCTGGCGCATGTTCGTGCAGGAAGACATGAAGGCGATCCGCACGTCGCTCCGCGAAGTGGCGGGTGCCGGAGAACCGCTCAACCCCGAAATCATCGAACAGGTGCGCGACGCCTGGGGCCTGACGATCCGCGACTTCTTCGGCCAGACGGAAACCACGGCACAAATCGGCAATCCGCCGGGCATGCCCTTGAAGGAAGGCTCCATGGGCAAGCCGCTGCCGGGCTACCGGATCGTCTTGCTCGACCCCGATGACAAGCCGGCTGAGGAAGGGGAGGTCTGCATCGCCCTCAACCCCGCGCCGACCGGGCTGATGATGGGCTATCAGGCCGATGATGGCAGCACCCTGCCGGCGGGCGAGGCTTTCTATCGCACCGGTGATGTCGCCAATCGGGATCAGGATGGCTACCTGACCTATGTCGGGCGGGCGGATGATGTCTTCAAAGCATCCGACTACCGGATTTCGCCCTTTGAGCTTGAAAGCGTGCTGATTGAGCATGAAGCGGTGGCGGAAGCCGCCGTGGTGCCCGCGCCGGATGCCATGCGCATGGCGGTGCCCAAGGCCTTCATTGCGCTGGCCCCTGGGGCGACGGCGAACCCAGCCACCATGCTGGCGATCTTCCAGCATCTGCGCGGGCGGCTTTCCGCCTTCAAGCGCGTGCGGCGGCTGGAAGTGCATGAACTGCCGAAAACCATCTCCGGCAAGATCAGGCGGGTGGAGCTTCGCCAATTGGAGGAAAAGCGCTTCGCCGCCGGCACCAGGTCAGCGGGCGAGTATCGGGAGGAGGATTTCCCCGAATTGCGCCAAAGCTAAATAACCTACGGCTTGCCCCCGCGCGCTTGCGGGGGTTTATTGAGGTGAATACCGGAGAACCCCCGATGAACGAGATCAATGTGCCGCGCCCGAATAATCTGGACGCGTTCTGGATGCCCTATTCGGACAATAAGTATTTCAAGGACCGCCCGCGCATGCTCGCCCGCGCTGAGGGCATGCATTACTACACCCCGGAAGGGCGGGAGATTCTGGACGGTACCTCGGGCCTCTGGTGCTGCAATGCCGGGCATGGCCGGCGGGAAATTGTGGAGGCGATCCAAAAGCAGGCGGCGATCATGGATTTCGCGCCCGCCTTCCAGTTGGGCCATCCCATTGCCTTTGAAGCCGCCGCGCGGGTTGCGGATATGACACCCGAGGGGCTGGACCGCGTTTTCTTCACCAATTCCGGCAGCGAAGCCGCCGATACGGCGCTGAAAATCGCACTCGCCTATCACAAGGCGCGGGGGGAGAGCTCTCGCGTGCGCTTGATCGGGCGCGAACGCGGCTATCATGGCGTGGGTTTTGGCGGCATGTCGGTGGGCGGCATTGGGCCCAATCGCAAGCAATTCGGCGCGCTGCTGCCTTATGTGGACCATCTGCCCCATACGCATCTTCCGGCGAAAAACAGCTATTGCCGGGGTGAACCGCCGCATGGCGCCGAATTGGCCGATGTGCTGGAAAACCTGGTGGCTTTGCATGGCGCGGAGACGATTGCCGCGGTCATGGTCGAACCCGTGGCCGGGTCAACCGGCGTGCTAGTGCCGCCCGTGGGCTACCTGAAGCGGCTCCGCGATATCTGCACCAAGCACGGCATTCTGCTGATTTATGATGAGGTGATTACGGGCTTTGGTCGCCTCGGCGCCAATTTCGGCGCAGAACGCCTGGGTGTGGTGCCCGATATCATGACCATGGCGAAGGGGCTGACCAACGCCGCCGTGCCCATGGGGGCTGTACGCACCGGGCTCCGTTGCAGTGCCGGCGCCTGGCGCTGACTGTGCTGCGCAGTCGCGAGGCTGGCTTGGGACGCAGGCAGGATGCAGCAGTTGGTTGCGGTCCTGGAGGTGCGGGGGGCAGGGGCATGCGCGGGGCCAGTGGGTGCTGGCTGCGCAGCCATGCTGCACCTGGTGCTGCGCCGAGCACAGCCCCCTCCCTCTGCCTGCCCCTTGCGCCCTGCAGGGCAAGCCCACCGGCCGGCTGCTGCGCTAC
>JAPLOJ010000306.1 GCA_026400795.1 Alphaproteobacteria bacterium | reverse complement strand
TCCGTGCGGCTTGGGGGCTTTACGCTTGATGGATTTCCGCGCGCGTTCTCACCCAAGTTGGATTGGCTTTGCGGTGCATCGGGTCTCTGGCCTGTTGCTGGCGCTTTTTCTGCCGCTGCATTTCTGGGCACTCGGCAGCGCCATTCAGGGGGAGGCGCGGCTGGATGGGTTTTTGCGCTGGGCGGAAAACCCACTGGTGAAGGCGGCCGAAACCGCGCTGGTAGTGCTGCTGGCGGCGCATCTGGCGGGCGGTTTGCGCGTGATGGCGCTGGAGTTTTTGGGCTGGGGGCGGGCGCAGAAGGATTTGGTGGCGCTTTCCTTTGGGCTTTCCCTGCTGATCGGATTGGTTTTCCTTTTCAATGTCTTTTGATCTTCTGGCGCTGCTCGGCGGCTGCTTCATCGCGGCCTTTTGTTCGGGCCTGGCGGGCTTTGCCTTCAATCTGGTGGCGGCAGGCATTCTGTATCACTGGGTCACCCCGCAGGAGATCGCGCCGGTCTTGGTGCTGGGGTCTTTATTGATCCAAAGCGTGACCTTGCGCGTGGTCTGGCCCGCCATTCGTTGGCCGGTACTGAAGCCCTATGTCTTCGGCGGTGCCTTGGGCACGCCTTTCGGGGTTTGGGCGCTGAGTGTGGTGGAAGCGCGCGTGATTGTGGGCGGCATTGGTTTGCTGCTGGTGGTTTATGCCGGCTTCATGCTGGCGCGGATTGCGCTGCGCTTGGCCCCGCCCAAGCTGGCGGCGGGGTCGCGCGCGGATGCGGTGGTGGGATTTCTGGCTGGCGCCTTGGGTGGCATTGGCGGGTTTTCCGGCGCGCTGCCTGCCATGTGGACGGACCTGAAGGGGTTGCGCAAGGATGAAGCCCGCGCGATTTTCCAGCCCTTTATTGTGGTGATGCAGATCATCGCCGCAGCAGGGCTGGCTTACGCCGGGTTTTTCACGCTGGAAACCGCGAAGACCCTGCTGATGGCGCTGCCAGCCTTGGCACTTGGCACCTGGCTTGGCTTGCAAGCCTATCGGGTGATCCCGGCCGAGGGGTTCCGGCTGGTGCTATTGGGGCTGCTGTTTTTATCGGGCCTTTCGCTGGTGCTTTGAAACGCTTTCATCCCGCCGGCGCTTGTGGGAAACTCGGGCCAAGAAGGGGATGGTTTCATGAGCCTGATGTCAAAGACCGAAATCGCGCCGCTGATCGTGGAAGCCGCGGCGATCGAGGAAGCGGCCAAGCTGCTTTATATTCGCGCCTGCAAAATACTGCCCGATGACATAAAGGCTGGCTTCACGCGGCTTGATGCTACTGAAACCGATGCCACCGCCAAGACTATCCTTGCCACGATGATCGAGAATATCGGCGTGGCGGAACGGATGGATAATTTGCTCTGCCAAGATACCGGCATTCCAATCTTCAACCTGCTGATCGGGCGCAATGTCGCGGTGGATGGCTTTGCGCTGAAGGAAGCCATTGCCCGCGGCACGGCACGCGCCACGCGCGAACACCCGCTGCGGTCTTCCGTGGTACATCCGATTACGCGCAAAAATGAGCATACTTCCTGCGGCGACCGCGTTCCCGTGATCAATATTGATTTCACCGATGCGGATCGCGAATTGCGGTTGGAGATGATCCCGAAGGGGTCGGGTTCTGAAAACGGGTCCTTCTTGCAAATGCTGATCCCGGCCGATGGGCTTTCTGCCGTGAAGCGCTTTGTGGTGGATCGTGTGATCCAGGCCGGCGGCAAGGTCTGCCCGCCGACCATTGTGGGCGTCGGGGTTGGCGGCACTTCCGATCTTTGCATGCATTTGGCAAAAATCGCCGCGACCCGTCCGCTCGGTTCGCGCTGCAGCGATGCGGAAGGCGCCACGCTGGAAGCCCAGCTTTCGGAAGCGGTGAATGCGCTGGGTATTGGCCCGCAAGGCTTGGGTGGTGACAGCACTTCCTTCGCCGTGCATGTGGAAACGGCGGCGACACACATCACCATGAACCCCGTGGCGGTGAATATCCAATGCCATAGCGCGCGGCGCGCGAGTGCGACCTTCACGCCCGCCGGCGTTAGTATTGGTTTTTGAACCATGTCTTCCGCCAGCATCGCCGTGACATTGGCGGGGATAGCGGATCGGCCCGAGCTGATGCGCGTGCTGGCAGAAATGGGCGCCTACTACGATGAGCTTCTGGGCCATACGCGCCTTGTTGCGGCGGCTGAGGCCTTGACCTCGCCCGCCAATCGCGCGGGCCCTTTTTGCCTGATTGCGCGTGCGGGGGATGAACCGGCGGGGCTGGTTTCGCTTTCGGGTTTTTTCCCGGCGCAGGATTTCACCTGGGGGCTTTTGCTCAAGGATATTTTTGTGATGGAAGCGCATCGCGGCACACGCGCCGCCCGCGCCCTGATGCGCGGCACGATGCGTTTTGCCGTGACCGGCGGCTATAGCCGCGTGGATTGGGCCACGGGTGAGGAAAACCTGCGCGCCCGCGCCTTCTACGCGAAGCTTGGCGTTGCCCCGGCAGCGCGGCTTTCCTATCGCCTGGAAAATGAGGTTCTGGCAGAAGCCGCCCAAGGTCTTTGGCCCGCGCCTGAGGAAGAAACATGACGCACCACAGCCTGCCCATGCCCATCACCCAGGATCAGGTCCGCGCGCTGCGTGTGGGCGATACGGTGACTTTGGAAGAAACGCTCTACGGCATCAGGGACGCGACGCAGATCCATATGTTCGATCATGGTCGGCGCACGAAATTCAATCTGCAAGGTCATGCCGTTATCCATACCGCGCCCAATCTGCGGAAGGTGGAACGGGTCGGCAATAATCATTCGGGCTATGAGGCGGTATGTGTGGGCACCACCACATCAGACCGCATGGAACGCTTCACCCGCCCGCTGATGGAACGCGAGGGCGTGCGGATCATCATCGGCAAGGGCGGCTTGCGTGATGGATCGCTTGCAGCCTTTCGTGATTTGGGCGGCGCCTATTTGGCCGTGGTGGGCGGCGCGGCGGCGCTGGAGACAACCTGGATCGAAGCGGTGGAGGATGTGGATATGGATGACCTCAATCCTGAAAGCCTCTACAAGTTTCGTATAAAAGGTTTCGGCCCGCTGCTGGTTGCGATGGATAGCCATGGCGGCAGTCTTTTCGCCAAGGTAAATGATGAAGCGGCGCGCCGGCGCCAGGCGGTACTTGAAAAACTGGGGGCGGCGTGATGCCAGCCCAGATCACGCGACGCAGCACGGATATTCTGGTGCTGGGTGCCGGCGGCGCAGGCTTGCTCGCGGCACTGCACGCCAAAGTCGGCAATCCTGCGCTTGAGGTGACCATTGCGGTGAAGGGCCTGCTTGGCAAATGCGGCTGCACGCGCATGGTCCAGGGCGGCTATAATGTCGCGATTGCCGAGGGTGATTCCGCCGAACGCCATTTCATGGACACGCTTGATGGCGGCAAATGGCTGAATGATCAGGATTTGGCCTGGACGCTCGTGGTCGGTGCTCAGCGCCGCATTCGCGAATTAGAAAATCGCTGGGGCTGTTTTTTTGACCGCAATGCCGATGGCACGATCCATCAAAAAGCTTTCGCCGGGCAGACTTTTGATCGCACCGTGCATAAGGGCGATCTGACGGGGATTGAGATTGTCAATCGCTTGGCGGAACAGGTTTGGGCGCGCGGTATTCAGCGCCTGGAAGAACATCGCGCGGTGGCGCTGATCCCAAGCGCGGATGGTACGCGGCTTTCAGGTGTGTTGCTGATTGATATGCGCTCGGGCGGTTTGGTGTTTGTGCAGGCGAAGGCCGTGATGCTCGGCACCGGTGGCGGGCCCACCATGTATAAATACCATACGCCATCAGGCGATAAATCCTGCGATGGCATGGCGATGGCGCTGCGCGCCGGCTTGCCGCTGCGCGATATGGAAATGGTGCAATTCCACCCAACCGGCGTGCTGGCGGGGCCCGGTACGCGCATGACGGGCACGATCATTGAAGAAGGCTTGCGCGGCGCGGGCGGCTATCTGCTGGGCGGCGATGGCAAGCGCTTCATGGCGAAATACGACAAGCGCGCCGAACGTGCGACGCGCGACATTGTTAGCCGATCCATGCAGCGCGAAATCCTGGCCGGCAATGTGAATGATGCCGGCGGGCTGTGGATTGAAATGGGGCATCTCGGCCCGGATCGCGTGCGGCGCGAATTCAAGGGCATGGTGGAACGCTGCACCGATATGGGTTTTGACCTGGCCGGTGGCCGCGTGCCGGTGGTGCCGACCGCGCATTACATGATGGGCGGCCTGGTGTTCCGCCCTGATGGCAGCACTGCATTGCCCGGGCTTTTTGCCGCTGGTGAGGATACCGGCGGCGTGCATGGCGCCAATCGGTTGGGCGGCAATGGGGTTGCGAATTCCACTGTCTTTGGCGGCATTGCTGGCGATACCATGGCGCAATGGGTGCCGCGCGAAGGCGCGCTGGTGGCACCGGATGCAACCGCACTTGACGCTGCCATCGCTGCGCTGGAAGCACCGTTCGCACGGCCCGCGCGTAATCTTTCGCCGCTGCGTGACGCCTTGCAGGAAATGATGTGGGACAAGGCCGGCATTCTGCGCGATGCGGCGGGGCTGGCCGAGGCAACCAGCGCCTTGGATGCTTTGGAGGCTGAGCTTGATGCTTCCGGCGTTGATGGTGCCAACCGCGCCTTCAACCTGACCTGGCATGATTGGCTCAATCTAAAATCGCTGTTGTTGGTGAGCCGCGCGATTGTGGTGGCGTCCCAGGCGCGTGAGGAATCACGTGGTGCGCATTGGCGTGAGGATTTTCCGCAAACGAATGACGAAGCCGCTGGGCTTGCCGCGACATCCGTGCGGCTGGAGGACGGGCGCGTTACCCTGGCGTGGCAGCCCGTTGCCTTCGCCCGCTTGAAGCCAGGCGAAAGCCTGCTGCAAGCGGCGGCGGAGTAACGCCATGACACAATCCTTCCCCACCTTTGCCGAGGCTTTGCGCGTGTGGTTGCGCATTGGTTTGCTGTCCTTCGGTGGGCCGGCGGCGCAGATTGCGGTGATGCATCGCGAAGTGGTGGAGCAGCGCCATTGGGTATCCGATGCGCGCTTTCTGCATGCGCTGAATTTCTGCATGCTGCTGCCGGGGCCAGAGGCGCAGCAATTGGCAACCTATCTTGGCTGGTTGATGCATGGCGTGCGTGGTGCCTTGGCGGCGGGCTTGCTGTTCATCCTGCCAGGTGCGGCGGTGATGCTGGCGCTTTCCATCATCTATGCAACCTTGGGTGATGTGCCGATTGTGGCCGCGCTGTTCTTTGGCTTGAAATGCGCCGTGTTGGTGCTGGTGGTGGAAGCGCTGATCAAGGTGGCGAAACGCGCATTGAAAGGGCCGGTGCCGGTTGCCCTTGCCATCGCGGCTTTTGCGGCGCTGGCGCTGTTCAATGTGCCTTTCCCGCTGGTGGTGCTGGGCGCGCTTGCGATTGGTTTCGCGCTGCCGGATGCCTTCAGCGGTGGCGGACATGGTGCCGCGAATGATGGCCCGCCCGCGCTGTTGGATGCAGCCATTGCCGCCGATCCGGAACGCATATCGCGCATGGCGGGTGCCGCACGGCGGGCGGGGCTGATTGCGCTGGCGCTCTGGCTTTGGCCTGTCGTGCTGCTGATGGGTTACGGCGTTTATGGCGATATAGCCTGGTTTTTCTCAAAGCTCGCGGTGGTGACTTTTGGTGGCGCCTATGCGGTGCTGGCCTATGCCGCGCAGGAAGCGGTGGAGCATTACCAATGGCTCTCCGCGCCCGAAATGCTGGCGGGGTTGGGGCTTGCGGAGACCACCCCAGGGCCGCTGATCCTGGTGCTGCAATTTGTGGGCTTCCTGGCGGGCTATCGCGCGGATGGCGTGCTGGGCGGGGTCGCGGGCAGCGTGCTGACGCTCTGGGTTACTTTCGCGCCTTGCTTTGCCTGGATTTTCCTGGGCGCGCCTTTCGTTGAAAAACTGCATGCCGCGCCGCGCTTGAAGGGCGCTTTGGGGGCGGTGACAGCGGCGGTGGTTGGCGTGATTGCCAACCTCGCGCTCTGGTTTGGGCTGCGCGTGATATTCCGCGATGTGCATGTTAGCAGCTTTGGGCCGATCAGGCTTGATCTGCCGGTGCTGAGCAGCCTTGATCCCGCCGCGCTGGCGCTCGCGATTTTTGCTGCCGTGCTGCTATTCCCGATGAAGCAAGGCTTGGCGCGCAGCCTTGGCTTCACCGCGATTGCAGGGTTGGTGCTGAAATTCGCGGGGTTTTGAGAAGTGAGTTACCCCGGCGTGAAAGCTTCATGCACCGCGGTCTGGATGCCGCCGCCGACAATCGGCCCACCACCCGCGACATAAATCCAATCGCCAATCAGCGCCGCGCCCAAACCATGCCGCGGTGTCGGCATGGGCGCATGATGCTGCCAGCTATCGGTGGCGGGATCATAGGATTCCACCGTGCCGATCACGCGATCAATCGGGCGGTTTTGCGCGTCATAAAGCCGTTCCTCGCCGCCCATGCACCAGAAGCGCCCGCGCAGCACTGCCATGCCATGGCCGGAACGTGGTGTTGGGATGGGGGCGCGCAGCCGCCAGGTATCACTCGCCGGATCATAGACGTGATGCAGGCCGGTATTGTTCTCGAAGGTGTTGAAGCGCCCGCCGGCGACATGAATCCGCCCCTCCCAAACCACGACGCCGGCATGATCACGCCCGGCGGGAATGGGACGCAGCAGGGTCCATTTATCCGTCTGCGGGTCGTAAACTTCATTCCAGGCAATGCTGGCGCGTTCGGGGGCAGGGTCTGTCGCGCCGCCGATATGATAGATCTTGCCACCCACAGCCGCGACAGCGCCGGCAGCGCGCGGGCGCGGCATGGGCGCAATGGCGGACCAGCGATCCGCCGCGACATCATAAACGAAGGCCTTATCGTCCGAGGCGCGATTCTGTTCGGTGAAACCACCCAGCGCATAAATCCGCCCGGCATCCGCCACCACGCCGACATGATTGGCGCCGCGAGGCAAAGGTGCGGCTTCCTGCCAACGATCAGCCGCAGGGTCATAGACATGGTGATAGGGCTTATCCACCTGCCCTTGGGCATAGCCGCCAATGACATGCAGCTTGCCGGCCCAGGCGGTCGCCCAGGCCATTTCGCTGCGCGGTAGCGGCAGCGGCGCGCGCGATACCCAGCGCCCCGGTACGCCGGCCGGCGCAGGGCTGGTCACCACGCGCTGCGCCAATTGCTCAGGTGTCAGCGCCTGCGGATTGGGCCCGCGCAATGCGGACATTTGATCGGCGGGGATATTCGCCCCGTGATGACCGTGATGCTGGGCCTGGGCCACCCCCGCCAGCATCGCCGCCCCAGTTCCCAGAAAAATCCTGCGCCGCATTCGTTTTGCCCCCGCCTTCTGTTAGGCAGAGATTGCGCGAATGCGGCGCCTGATCAAGCCCCGTCAGGCAGCCTCGGCCTGGTTGGGGTCCGCCGCAGCATGGCGCAGTTCCAACCCATCGGGGCTGGCCGTGACCGTCAGGCTCTCGCCATCCTTCACGCTGCCTTCCAGCAATAACCCCGCCAGCTTGTCCTGCAGGTTGCGCTGAATGACGCGCTTCAAGGGCCGCGCGCCATAGACCGGATCATACCCCGCTTCCGCCAGCCACTCCCGCGCCGCTTCATCCAGCGTGATGGTGATCTTGCGATCTTCCAACAACCGCCTGAGGCCCAGCAATTGGATGTCAACGATTGTCGCCATATCCCCGCGCGCGAGGCGCCGGAACAGCACAATCTCATCCAACCGGTTCAGGAATTCCGGGCGGAAGCGTTCGCGTACCGCACGCATCACGGCGGGCCGCGCCGCTTCAATATCGGCGCTTTCCGGCAATTCCGCGATGGCATGGGCACCCAGATTGCTGGTCAGCACAATGATAGTGTTGCGGAAATCAACTGTCCGCCCCTGGCCATCCGTCAGCCGCCCATCATCCAGCACCTGCAACAGCACATTGAAGACATCATCATGTGCCTTTTCGACCTCATCGAAAAGGATAACCTGATAAGGCCGCCGCCGCACGGCTTCTGTCAGCGCACCACCTTCTTCATAGCCAACATAGCCAGGCGGTGCGCCAATCAGCCGCGATACCGCGTGCTTTTCCATATATTCCGACATGTCTATGCGCGTCATCGCGCGATCATCATCGAACAGAAAAGCCGCCAGCGACTTCACCAATTCCGTCTTGCCAACACCGGTCGGGCCCAGGAACAGGAAGCTGCCGATCGGGCGATTGGGGTCCTGCAAGCCCGCGCGCGCACGGCGCACGGCCTTGGAAACCGCTTCAAGCGCTTCTTCCTGGCCGACCACACGCTTGCGCAATTGGTCTTCCATCCGCAGCAGCTTGGCGCGTTCGCCTTCCAGCATTTTCTCAACCGGAATACCGGTCCAGCGGCTGACGACGGCCGCAATACCCTCTTCCGTCACGGCTTCATTCACCAGCTTGGTATCGCCATTGCCGGCATCAGCCAGTTTCTTTTCAATGCCCGGGATCACGCCATAGAGCAGTTCAGAAGCCTTGGTCAGATCGCCGCGGCGCTGCGCCAATTCAACTTCGGTCCGCGCCTTGTCCAATTCTTCCTTGAGCTTCTGGCTTTCTACCACCTCGCCCTTTTCTGCTTCCCAGCGCCTGGTCATGGCGGAGGAGCTTTCCTCAAGCTCCGCCAATTCCTTCTCAAGCTTCAGCAGCCGATCACGCGATGCCGCGTCATCTTCCTTCCTCAGCGCTTCGCGTTCGATTTTGAGGCGCATGAGGTCGCGGTCAATCGCGTCCAATTCCTCGGGCTTGCTATCCACCTGCATGCGAAGGCGCGATGATGCCTCATCAACCAGGTCAATCGCCTTATCGGGCAGGAAGCGATCCGTGATGTAGCGATTGGAAAGTGTCGCAGC
>JAPLOJ010000056.1 GCA_026400795.1 Alphaproteobacteria bacterium | reverse complement strand
TCGGTGCCCTGCATGATGCCCGGCTTTTCCTTGAACTGGCGGCGCACTTCTTCCACCACGCTCATCGCCGCTCGACCAACCGCCGTCATTGCCATGCCGCCGAACAGGTAAGGCAGCAAGCCGCCAAACAGCAGGCCAACCACAACGTAGGGGCTAGACAGCGAGAAGGTCAGGTTCCCCACACCCTGGAAATACGGGTAGAGCGTCGGGTTCTGAACGAAGTAGTTCAGATCCTGCGTATAAGCGGCAAATAGCACCAGCGCGCCAAGACCGGCTGAACCAATGGCATAGCCCTTGGTGACCGCCTTGGTCGTATTGCCAACCGCATCCAGCGCATCGGTGGTCTGGCGGATTTCCTTGGGCAGGCCGGCCATTTCGGCAATGCCACCCGCGTTATCCGTCACCGGCCCGAAAGCATCGAGCGCCACCACAAACCCGGCCAAGGCCAGCATGGTCGTGACCGCAATGGCAATGCCGTAAAGCCCAGCCAGGCCATAGGTGATCAGCACGCCCGCGATGATGATCAGCGCCGGAATGGCCGTGCTTTCCATCGAAACCGCAAGCCCGCGGATCACGTTGGTGCCGTGGCCAGTCACGGAGCTTTCCGCAATGGCCTGCACAGGGCGGAAGCCCGTGCCGGTATAGTATTCCGTGATCCAGACAATCAGCCCGGTCACCGCCAACCCAACCACGCCACACAGGAACAGGTGGAGGGAGGTGAAGCTGGTGCCCGCCGCCGTCATCGTACCGAAGCCAAAGACCAAATAGGTCAGCGGCAGCAGCACCACCAAGGAAAGCAGGCCAGTCACGATGAAGCCGCGATACATGGCGCCCATGATGGAATTATTCGCCGGCAGCTTCACAAAATACGTGCCGACGATGGAAGTCACCACACAAACCGCTCCGATCGCCAGCGGATAGATCATGCCGCGCACCATCATGGCCGGATCGGCAAAGGCAATCGCCGCCAGGACCATGGTGGCAACCATTGTCACCGCATAGGTTTCGAACAAGTCAGCGGCCATGCCGGCGCAATCGCCGACATTATCGCCCACATTGTCAGCGATGGTGGCGGGGTTGCGGGGGTCATCCTCAGGGATGCCGGCTTCCACCTTGCCCACCATATCGCCGCCCACATCCGCACCCTTGGTGAAGATGCCGCCGCCTAAGCGCGCAAAAATCGAAATCAGCGAAGCACCGAAGCCAAGCGCCACCAGCGCATCAATCACCGTGCGGCTATTGGGCGCATGACCGCCAAATAACGTCAGGATCAGGAAATAAACAGCAACACCCAGCAGCGCCAGGCCCGCCACCAGCATCCCGGTAATGGCGCCCGATTTGAAGGCGACATCCAGCCCGGCGGCAAGCGATTGCATCGCGGCCTGGGCGGTGCGGAGATTGGCGCGCACCGACACATTCATGCCGATGAAGCCCGCAGCACCCGAAAGCACCGCGCCAAGCGCAAAGCCAATGGCCACCACCAGGCCAAGGCGCCAGGCCACAAGGGCGAAAAGCACCACGCCCACAATGGCAATGGTGCCGTATTGCCGCTTCAGATAGGCAGACGCGCCTTCCTGAATGGCGAGAGCAATTTCCTGCATCCGCGGCGAACCGGGATCGCGCGAAAGCACATCCTTGGC
>JAPLOJ010000015.1 GCA_026400795.1 Alphaproteobacteria bacterium | reverse complement strand
CGCGAAGCAAGTGTCCTTGGCATCGTCGGCGCTGGCGGGATTGGTGAAGAACTTTATCTGGCAGTCCGCCAATTTGAATATCAGGATATTTCTGCGATCCTTGTCCTTATTCTTGTGACCGTCGCTGCAATTGACCTTCTATGTGGGCGCTTGCGCCGCAGTATTCTTGGGGCGGCGACATGACAAAACTGCGCCTGACCACGCCGCTGCTTTTCACGCTTCTATTCCTGCTGTTGCTGGGTGGACTTTGGCGTATGGATGCATCGTCAGATCGCATCCTCAACGGCATCATGAAGCTCGGTTGGTTGGTGGCGTTGATGTGGCCGCCTTCGGCTGGTGGCGTATTGCCGGAATTGCTGGTCAGCCTGATGGAAAGCCTCGCCATGGCGTTTCTTGGAACTCTTTTGGCAGCACTTGTGGCGCTGCCCCTGGCCTTGCTTGGGGCTGGCAATATTGTCGGCAATATCTTCCTGCGCTTTTCCGTAAGGCGCCTTTATGATGGTCTGCGTGGGATAGATACGCTGATCTGGGCACTTATCTTTGTCTCGGCGGTCGGCATGGGTCCCTTCGCCGGCATTCTGGCGCTTGCTGTCCCAGATATCGGCGTGCTGTCCAAGCTTTTCAGTGAGGCCTTAGAATCGGCAGACAAAAGGCAGGTTGAGGCAGTGCGTGCGGCAGGTGCCAATCGGGTTTTGGCTGTCAGGATTGGATTAATACCGCAGGTCGCGCCCATCATGCTCTCGCAAATTCTCTATACCTTGGAATCGCCGAATTCGTATCAATAATTGGGATGAAGTCGCCTTCATCATTCTCCTTATTCTGGTCATGGTGGCCGCGATTGATTGGGGTAGTCGCAAGCTCCGCATGAAGATCATTCGCGCGGTTTGACGATCCCTCGCTCTAGCGACGCCAGGCGGATGTAACGCGCGCGAATAGACCGCCCACCAGGAGCTGCGTGAGCTTTGCCGATAGGGAAATGGCCAAGATGACACAGGCCATGGCGGCTGCAGCACTCGCCTGACCCGCTTCATCCATATGCACAACTGCGACCGAAGCGGGCTTCGTATCCGGCCCATAGAGAAAAATCACCGCACTGACCGTCGTCATGGCGCTGACGAAAAGGAACACCAAAATCTCGAATATGGCAGGCAGGCATATCGGCAAGGTAACGCGGCCAAAGGTCTGCCAGATTGGCACATGCAGGCTGGCGCTCACGGCTTCGAATTCAGGATCAAGCTGCCTGATCGCCGTTACGGCCGTGAGATGCCCGACAGTATAAAAATGGATGATCGAATTCAGCACCAGGATAGCAAGCGTACCATAAATGATACCGAACGGATTCGCCGGGTGGTTGAAGAAGATAATGAAGGCAAGGCCAAGCACCAGCCCTGGTACCGCCAAGGGAATCGTCGCCAGCAAGCGAAGCGGCGCGGCCAGAAAACTACGCTGGGGTCCGCGTTCCAGGCTATAGGCGATGATGAAGATAAGCGCCGCCCCCACGAAGGCCGTGATAAGGCTCAGCTTGACCGAAAGCCAAACGGCCTGCCACCCCGCAGTATCGAAACGCGCGAAATCGTAATTGTCGAGCGTCAGGGAAAGGTTATAGGGCCAGAACCGAATGAAGGATCCCCATACGGCGACCGCGACAATCACTATCAAGGCCAAGGCAACGGAAAGGCAAAACAGGAAGGCTGGAAGGTCGCGTCTAAGCCGTGGCTTTGGACGATAAGCCACCGCGCGCCCGGATAATGTGGCGGTTCTTTTGCCATGCGCCCAACGATCAAGAAGAAAGGCAAGAATGGCTGGCAGCAGAAGCACAAGACCAACCACCGCCCCCATATTCAAATCCTGGCGCCCCACGACTTGCTTATAGACATCCGTTGCCAGCACATTGAATTGCCCGCCAATGACTTTCGGTATCCCGAAATCCGTTACAACCAGCGTAAAGACAACAACGCTTGCGGAGACCAAGCCATATAGAGCGCCCGGCAAGGTCACGGTCAGAAAAATCCGAAAACGGGAGGCCTTCAGCGCCTCTGCTGCTTCATACAGGCGGCCATCAGCAGTGGATAAGGCGACAGACAGAAGGATGGCCGCCGCTGGGAAGCAATAGAATATCTGCGCCCCGATGATACCCCAGGGACCATAGATGCTGCCCCCATCCATCATCCAGCGCAGCATGCCCTGATTGCCGAAAAGGTAGATCAGCGACAAGGCCGGTAGCAATGATGGCGCCAGAATTGGCAAGAACATGATGGCGCGAAAGATCCATTTGCCCGGCATGCAACTTCGCGTCAGGCCATAGGCGTATGCGAAAGCCAGGGGAATGACCACGCAGGTGGTGATGAAGGCTGTCCAGACTGAATTCCAGGCCGACCGCACCAGGCTTGGCGTGGTCACATAAATTGCAAAATTGCGCAGGCCCACAAAACTGCCATGCTGGTCTTCAAAGGCGCGCAGCAGAAGGCTTGCCAAGGGCAGCGCCAGCGCAAGGGTCAGGAATAGAAAGCCGAGCGCCTGGATGACGCGCAGCGATGTCTCATCCGCTGAAGCCTTGGGGCGGATGGCGCCCAGCTGCGCCAAAAAGGGCTTAGCCATGCGCAGGGAAGATCAAAAGCCGATCAGGCCGAAAGCGGGCGGATAGTCGCGCACCAGGAAGCGCGCCCAGTTCGTTAAAGGCGCTTGGTGGAATATCCGCTTCGAAGCGTAATCCATTCGCTTCCAGGCCCAGGCGGCAGACCGGGCCAAGAAATTCACAGCCAGCCACGACAGCTTCGAAACTTCCGTCGCCATGGTCTGTGATGGGGCGGAGTTCGACATCCTCCGGGCGGATGAAAACCTCCGCTTCCTCGCCATACAGAAGGGTGCTTGCTGCCTTGGCGGGCATCACAAGGCCATGTGTGGTGATATATCCGGCTGGCGTATGCACCTTGGCCATGAAATGCGCCGAACGCCCGACAAAGCCCGCGACAAAGGCGGAAGCCGGTGCGCAGTAGATTTCTTCTGGCGTCCCAATTTGTTCAATACGACCCTGAGACATCACCACAATACGATCGGAAACACTCAGTGCTTCTTCCTGGTCATGGGTCACCATAATCGTCGTCACGCCAAGCCTTTGCTGCAAGGATCGGATTTCTTGCCGCAGGTGAAGGCGCACAATGGCATCCAGCGCTGAAAGCGGCTCATCCAATAGCAGCAAGCCTGGTTCGGCTGCCAAGGCGCGGGCCAGCGCCACGCGTTGCTGCTGCCCACCAGAAAGCTGGGCTGGGTATTTTGCTATCTGATCTGCAAGGCCCACCAGCTGCAGCAATTCGGCTACACGCTGATGTCTTCTAGCCTTTGGCCAGGCGGCGCCACGCAAACCGTAACCGATATTCTCGGCGACACTCAAATTCGGAAATAGCGCATAGGATTGGAAGACAATGCCAAAATCACGCTCCGCCGGGGGCAGCGCCGTGATATCCCGCCCCGCCTGGATGATGCGCCCGACGGTGGGTGGATCAAGCCCCGCGATGGCGCGCAGCAGCGTCGTCTTGCCGCAGCCAGATGGGCCAAGAAATGAGACGAATTCGCCAGTAAGGACATTCAAGCTTACGCGTTCAAGCGCCACGAAGCTGCCGAATTGCTTGCCGACATCTCTGATTTTCAGAAATGGATCACCGATGCCGGTTGTGTTGCCGGCATCGGTGCCCAAGCCATTATCAAGAGCAGCTACCATCACGCTTAGCGCGGCGCGGATTTGCCATCATAACGGCGCTGCCATTCGGCCAGCAGCCTTTCGCGCGCCGCGGCGATTTCGGCAAAATTCGCATTCACCAGACGCTGCGCGAATTCAGCCGGATAGCCACGCACCGTCGGCTCAACACCCGGCAGAGCCAGCATGGCGTAGAAGCGGCCATAGAGTTCAGCAGCAGTGCGCGAGACCGTGAAATCAGCAAGACGCTTCGCCGCTTCCAGGTTGCGGGTGCCGCGCATGATCGCGGTGGCTTCCAGGTCAAAGCCCACGCCATCGGTCGGAACAATGATGTCAATCGGCGCGCCCTGATTCTTCAGTGTGACCGAGCGCATATCGAAGGAAAGGCCCACGCCGAATTCACCGCGCGCGGCATTGTTGCAAGGCGCGCTGCCGGAATGGGTGTATTGCTGAACATTCTCATGCAGCCGGTCCATGAAGGCCCAGGCGCCTTGCTCACCCATATTGGCAATCCAACCCGAAATGGTCAGGAAGCCAGTGCCCGATGAATTCGGGTTCGGCATCACGATCTGGCCACGGAAGCGCGGGTCAAGCAGGTCCTGCCAGGTAGCCGGGCGCGGCAGGTTGCGCTGCTGAGCCACCACCGTATTGAAGCAGATGGCGGAAACAAAAGCATCCATGCCGGTCCAGGTCATAGGGCTGCGGCTGCTCCGCATATTTGCACGCAGCGCTTCGGCACCCTGTGGCGTATAGGGTTCCAGCATATCCTGCGCTTCCATTTGCAGCAGGGAGAAGACCGACAAGCCCCACACCATATCGGCGCGCGGATTGGCTTTTTCGGCAATCAGGCGGGCTGTGATGACGCCCGTGGAATCGCGCACCCAAGCGATTTCGATATCGCGCAGTGCGGCTTCAGCCGCCTGCTTGAAGGGCGCGAGCTGTTCATTTTCAAGCGCAGTATAGACAGTCAGGCGCGTGCGCTGCTGCGCCTCGGCCATGGGCGCCAAGCCAATAAAGGCCAGGGCAAGAAGGATGAAACGCATGATTAGGCCTCCTGTTTAGATGGTTTCGGCTATCGCGCGATCAGCGACGGAATCATGACAGATAAGTGACACTTTCGTGTCAATTCGCTTCCAAAAGCCCGGGCTTTTCGCCGGCTTCTAGCCGCGCTTCGATATGCTCCACCAGCCAGGGCAGTTCGGCGATACTGTCAATCACAAGATGGGCGCCCGCGCGCAGTAAGGGTTCACTCGCCGCGCGGCGGAGAGCCGAACGTTGATCAGGCGGAAGGCGCGCAAGCTCCTCGGCTGTTAGCCCTGGGTTATTGCCGGTAAGCGCTGCCCCCGCGGCCCAACACCCTGCCGCGCGGGCTTCGCCGATGCCTGGCGCCGTATCATCCAGCTTAATCACGCTGCTGGCGGGCCAGATGCCCATTTGCGCCAAAGCCGACCAGATTTGCAGTGGTGCAGGGCGGCCGGCAGCCAAATCGCCGGCACAGATTGTGACTTCTGGCACAAAGCCTTGCGCGGCAGCGAGCGGCATCAGCCTTTCCATGATCGGGCGCGTATAGCCCGTGGTGGACCCAACCCGAATGCCGCGCGCCTTGCACCATTGAAGGGCATCGTACGCCCCTGGGATCAGCGCTGAATGGGCTTCCACGGCGGCCACATTCAAGGGCTCGAAAACCTCGAAGATCGCATCAATGGCAGCATCATCGAAATCGCGCCCATGATTTGCCCGCCAAGCGGCCGCGACGGCAGGGGCAGTTCTTTTGCGTCATGGGTTTGCTTCCATATCAGCCAATACTTCCTCAGCAAGGCCAAATCCCGTGCTGGCACCGGTGCCAGAGGTAACGGAAACCAGCCGGACCCCCGGCATGGGCGCTTCGAAGAATGCGTCATCGGGGCCAGAGGGATAAAGCCCGGTCCATCTTTCAACGACTTTCGGCGCGGGCAGATCAAGCACAAGCTGCGCTTCGCGGATGATCAAAGCGTCCACATCCTCTGGCTGAAACGGGTCGGGCGTTGGGCCGTAATGATGGCTGTCACCCACAACAAGCGACCCATCGGCGCTTTGCACCACTATCAGGTGCACGCCGTTGTCGAGTTCATCCTTTTGTTCACGCTGCAAGCGCTGGCGCAGAAGCGGGAGGGAGGCGCAATCCGCGTAGCCGCGATAACGATGCAGCCCAAGGTCACTCATGATCGCCGCCGGCAGGCGCCACCCAGGATCGGCCAGGCGCAGCATATGCAGCTTGCAGAGCGTGACCTGCCGACGCGCAAAAATATCAGGAAACAGCGTTGAGATATCCGGCCCCGGGCACGCCACAATGCGTGGTGCGGCAAAGCTTCCCTGAGTGGTAGTCACTTCACCTGATGAAATGCCATGCACGGCGGTCCGCCAGAAAAACCGCACATCAAGGCTTTGTTCCAGCCAGGCCGCGAGGCGTGGAATGGCCTCCCTGCTTTCAACCCGAAGCTCATGCGGGCTATGCAGCGCAGCGAGGAGATCGCGGCTGCGGAGTGGCGGAGGGATGTCGGTGCCTTGCAGCAGGCGGCAGCCCTCACCCATCGGGCTTTTGAGGAATTCCTGCAACACATTGACTGATTCGGGTCGCCTGACCGCCATCAGCAAGCCGCGGTGATGAACGGGAATGCCGGCGAGCGGCGCGATTTCCGCCCATACGTCCCGCGCGCGGCGCGCACGGCGCCAGGTGTTATGTTCGGCCTGCCCGGTGACGGTGACGAAACCGAAATTGCGAATGCTGGCGCCATTGGCCTGCGCGTCACGGTCGAGCACCGCTACCTTGAGGCCTCGCCGAGCCGCATGCAGGGCATGGGCCAAGCCGATGACACCGGCGCCAATGACCAGAAGGTCAAATTCTTGTTTCATGCATCATTTCCACGGGCGAGGAGCCGCCAAGGCACTAAGCCAGAAGTGATCCATTTAAGCACAGGATTCCGTGCGATCCATCCCGCCATCTCAACCGCGCAAGGCAGGGACCTGAATCTTTTATCTAAAACCAGCAAAATTGGCCCTAACCGCCAAGTGATCAAAATACCCAAAAATATTGCGGCTGAGGGATAAAGAATCCCTCAGCCAATCGGTCAAGACCCGCGCAGAATTAGCGTGCGCGCAGCAATTCCGGCACATGCAACAGGATGAATTCGTTCGAATCAGCCTGGAAAAAGTGACGCCCGGCGCTGAAGGGGAGGTTATTATCATTGCCGACGATGATATGATCACCGTCCACTGCCGCCACATTCTCGATCGTAAAGAAGGGGAAGGTAAAACGGTCACGCGGCGCATTGGCCGGGCGATCACCACTCATTCGCGCACGCGCATTGGGGTCCCGAATGGCCATCAGATCAATATGGCCGATCTTGCGCACAAAGCCTTCAGCATCAGCCTGGGCCATATCCACAAGATAAACCCGCTTGAAGCGCGCCGGCAGCGGGAAGCAAGGTTGCTGCGGCGTGGGGCGAACACCCTGCGCGCAAGCAAGGCCCGGGTCCCCTTCGCCATTGTCGCGTTCAATCACCAAGGCGCGGGTGGCGTCAATGAAATTGAAGTCGCCAATGGCTGTGGCGCCCGCTTCAAGCCGGTAGCGCAAGGTGCGGCCGGTCCATTCCATGCGTGGCACACTGAATTCCAGGATGCGCAGGAACTGTCCTTCAGATTGATCCGAATTGGCAGCAAAAAGCGGTTGTTCCAACAGAGCCCAAAGTGTCTGGCCATCCGGCGTCAACGCCATGCCTTCATAACCGCCCGAGCGACGTACGCGAAAAGGTACTCCAGCCGTTGGGCTAGCAGCCACTTGCAGCGCCGGGTGGTCGGGTGACATCAAAACCTGACCATCCATGCGCGTTTCAATCACGCGCTGCACGATGCCATTGGCCGAGACATGGATAAGGAATGGCCCAAATTCATCGCCGATCATGAAAGACCCGTCAGCAAGTGGCTGGATGCTCTCAAGATCAAAATCAGAACCGGTCAAATAGCGTTGCTCCGTGCCTTCATAGGCGATGCGGAACGGGATACGGCGCATCGGATCACGCAGGAAGGTGGTTTGCAGCATCGCCACCTGGCCTGTGGTCCAATCCGGCCGAACTTTATGGAACATCAGCAACGCATCGGGGCTATTGCGACGATTGCCGAAGCCGTTATCCGTGAGCACCCAGTAATGGCCTGGTTCATTGGCCACCGGCTTAATGCCCGAAAAGCCCTGGACCGGCTGGCCAATGAAAGGGAAGGCAATGCCGGTCTGCCGATTGCCATGCATCGCACCTGTATCGCCCATCACGGCGCCAGGTGTATCAACCCGCGTATTACCCGGACCCGCGAATTTACCGGAAACCAGCGCATCCCGCGGTGCATCCGCGGGCGGCAGGACCATGGTGAAGGCAGGCAATATCGCGTGCCCAGTCAAGGTCGCCTCGAAACGCTGATCCGCAAAAGCAGGCGCAGAGAGGCAAAGAGCCGTGGTCAATAAAAGATGGCGAAGCTTCATATTGGTCGAGCCTTTTTCCAAAGAAGCGTTTCGCTATCATTGGACTATGACAGAGGGACGACCGAATGATTGCAGCATGATGAAAGGAAAAAACTCTATCGTGACCGCATGCACTGCTGACATGATCGGCGGCGCGGTTGCTACTATATCGCCCAACAAGCCTATTTCCGCTCAGTACCGCGATGGCTCAAAGGGGTTGCGGGTACGCGCCGCCGTGCTCAAGCGAGATGGCTTTCGTTGCAGCGTTAACGGATGCACCACACGCGCCAGCGTTGCCGATCATACCAGGCCGCGCGCCATAGGCGGGGCTGATGATCCGCACAATCTCCGGAGCCTTTGCGAGCGTCATCACAACACGCGCCGGCGCGGCGGGAAGCGAGGCGCGGTGGGAACCGATGCTCAAGGCTGGCCATTGCCGCCGCGATGAAGCCCCCTCATGGCAATCTCTGGCAGGGGCGGCGGAACCGTTATGGGGCTAAAGAACGCGCAACGCCGCGAAATGAAAGGGAAAAGCTATGGCCAGCCTGGCAGGGCATGGCGCGCCGCACCCCCGATGCGAGTTTGCGGGTAAATGCGCCTTTCATTCCCATAACGGTGCTGCCCCTTTGCCCAGAGATTCACTCCCCAGGGGGTATCCCTGCCCGGAAACCACGCGCGCGGGGGTGACAGCCGCCCGCCCGGCATAAGCCTGAAAGGGGGGTATCCCGGCGCTTGGCGGAGGTATGGAACGGCGCCTGAAAAAATATCAAGTGAAATCAATTCTATAGGCGTATGGACTGGCGGAGGGGATGGGATTCGAACCCACGATAGGACTATTAATCCTATAACGGTTTAGCAAACCGCCGCCTTCGGCCACTCGGCCACCCCTCCGCAGGAGTGGAAAGTCACACGGCGTTGCAACACCCCGCTTCTAGTGCCGCAGCAGGGCAGCGTCAAACCCGAAACTTCGGGTCAGCCCAGCGAAACCTCAAATCCGCGTTTTGTGGCGGGGCGGGCCATCATCGCCTCATACCAGCGCTTCACATTCGGCAAGGTCCCAAGATCCACCTGATGGCGTTCATGCCGCCAGGCCCAGCCCAGAATCGCGAAATCGGCGATTGAGGGTTCACCGCTGGTCGCCACAAAATCGCGCCCTTCAAGCCGGCGGTCCAAAACGCCATACAAGCGCTTTGTTTCATCATGATAACGCTTAAAGCCGTAATCTCGCGCTGGGCCTTCGGGCTGCATCAGGAAGTGATGCACCTGCCCCGGCATCGGGCCAAAGCCGCCCATCTGCCACATCAGCCATTCATAAACGGGCACACGGGCGCGCAGGTCCTTCGGCATAAAGCGGCCGGTCTTTTCAGCCAGATACAGCAGAATGGCGCCGCTTTCGAATACCGTGATCGGCTTGCCATCCGGCCCATCCGGGTCCTGGATGGCGGGGATGCGGTTATTCGGGCTGAAGGCCAGGAATTCAGGATTGAATTGCTCGCCCTTGCTGATGTTCACGGGCCGCACCGTATAGGCCAGCCCCATTTCCTCAAGGGCGACGCTAATCTTCCGCCCATTGGGCGTATTCCAAGTCCAGAAGGTGATGCTCATGGGCGGCAATCCTTGGGTCAGCCGACGCGCCCCCATTAGGGGCGCGCCGGAAAGTCACATCAAAGCGCGGCCAGAACCGCTTCGGCCTTGCTCACTTCAAAGGCGCCCGGGGCTTCCACCGCCACATGGGTCACCTTGCCATCCTTCGCCACCAGGGCGAAGCGCTGGCAGCGAACGCCAAGGCCGCGCGCCGTCAGGTCAAATTCCAGCCCCATCGCCTTGGTGAAGGCAGCCGAGCCATCGGCAATCATGGTCACCTGGTCCGTAATGCCCTGATCCTTGGCCCAAGCGCCCATCACAAAGGCGTCGTTCACGGCCATGCAGGCTATGGCATGCACACCCTTGGCCTTCAGCGCTGCAGCATGCTCCGTAAAGCCCGGCAAATGCTTGGCTGAGCATGTGGGGGTAAAGGCGCCCGGCACGCCGAACAGGACCACCGTGCGGCCCTTGAAGAATTCCGCCGTATCAAGCTCCTTCGGTCCTTCCGAGGTGCCTTGCATGATCTTCATCGCGGGAATGCTGTCGCCAGTCTTAATGGTCATGGTCTTCTCCTTGTGACGCAGCCCCAAAACTAGCCCCGAGCACGGCGCCTGTCACCTGGGCGCGCAGGTCATAACACCCTCCTTCACGGGTAGGTGAAGGGCACCTCATCGCTCATAGGTTGAATTTTTAACCAATTCGCGTGTAACAACGCCCTACCATGAGCGCGATCCCCCCCATGGCCCCCTGCCGGACCCTGCCTTTATTGGCCCTGGTCCTGGCGCCCCTGTGGTTTGGAAGCCCCCTTCCAGCCGCAGCGCAGGGGGCCGTTCAAACCGCCGCCTTGCCTGCACCCGCACTGCGCGGTCCTGCCAGCGCCAGCAGGCCGCTTGCGGCTGCGGATGCAGACCAGATCAAGAATATCTTTGCTCTGCACACCACCCGAGATTGGTCAGCGGCGGAACAGGCAGCATCGCTGCTCACGGATCGCAGGCTTGAAGGTCATATCCTTGCGGATCGCTGGCTGAACCCCGCTGCGCCAAAGCCGGATCAGGAAGCGCTACGGGATTGGCTGGCGCGCTTTGCTGATCATCCGGATGCGCCGGCGATCCATGCCATACTCCGCCGCACGGCGCCGCGTGGGTCCAGCCTGCCGGCTGCGCCCGCCCAAGAAAGCCTGGCCGAGGATGCCGGCGCCGCTCCGGAAGAACGCGAAGCGCCGGAACAGGGTTTTGTCCGTAATCCCGCCCTGGACCGGGGGCTCAGGGATCTGGTGCGCGATGGCAATCTGGAAACCGCCTTGCGCCAGATGGAAGCCACGCGCGGCATGACGCCCCCCTATGCCGCCGCGCTCAGGGCCGATTTTGCCCTGATCCTGTTCCGCCGCGGGGAAGATGAACGCGCCTTCGAAGTTGCATCGGCGGCCACCCGCAGCCGGGCTGAGCCCAGCGGTCGGGCCGCCTTTGCTGCGGGCCTTGCCGCCTGGGGTCTTGGGCATTTCGATGTGGCGCTGCCCTATTTCGAAGTGGCGGCGCGCGCGCCTGGGGCATCGGCGGCCAATCGCGCCGCAGCCGCCTATTGGGCAAGCCGTGCGGCCATTCGCGCCCGGCATCCAGGGATGCATGTGCCCTGGCTTTTGCAAGCAGCACAGGAACCGCGCACCTTCTACGGCCTGATGGCGCGCCGCGCGCTTGGGCTGACACCCGGCTTCGCCTGGCATGCCGAAGCGGGCGGTGAGGAAGGCATGGCGGCGCTGCTGGAAACCGCCGGCGGGTGGCGCGCCCTCGCGCTGCTGCAAATCGGCCAGGCAGGCCGGGCAGAGGCGGAATTGCGCGCACTTTGGCCGCTGGCGCGGGGCAATTTGCCCTTATTGCGCGCCATGCTTGCCCTGGCCTCTCGGGGGGGGCTCACGCATCTTTCGGCGCAGCTTGCAGAACTGGCACAGACCGCCGATGGCCGGCCGCGCGATCTGGCGCGCTTCCCATTGCCCCGGCTGAACCCAGCGCAAGGTTTCCGCGTGGAACCTGCCCTGCTTTATGCGCTGGCACGCCAGGAATCGAATTTTGACGCGGCGGCTATCTCTCCTGCCGGGGCGCGCGGCTTGATGCAGGTTATGCCCGCCACCGCCGCCTATTTGGCCAATGACCCATCCTTCGTCGGCGAAGGGGCGGGAAGGCTAAATAATCCCGGGCTGTCCCTGGAATTGGGCCAGCGCTATCTGCATTATCTGGCGCGCAGCGAAGCGGTGGGTGGCGATCTGATCCGCCTGCTCGCGGCCTATAATGCGGGGCCGGGCAATCTGGCCAAATGGCTACCTGCAGCACGCCACCGAGGGGACGCGCTCCTTTTCATTGAAGCGATTCCCTTCGACGAAACCCGCACCCATGTGCAGCGCGTGCTGGCCTATTCCTGGATTTATGCTTCCAGGCTTGGGCTGCCGGCGCCAAGCCTTGATCAATTGGTACAGGGCGAATTCCCGCGCTTTATGTCGCCGCAGGAAGTGGTCGCCATGCTCGGCAGTACGCCCCCCCTGCCCGGCCGACCGCGCTGACGAGCCACTATCTCAGCCTTCGATCTTCACGCCCATCCGCCCAGCCAAATCCTGGATGAATTGCCACGCAACACGGCCGGACCGCGACCCGCGTGTGACAGACCATTCCACCGCCTGCGCATGCAATTCCTCAACCGACACATTCAGCCCGAAATGCTTGGCATAGCCTTCTATCATGGCGAAGAAGGTATCCTGATTGGCATTATGAAAACCGATCCACAGCCCGAAGCGGTCGGATAGCGAGACCTTTTCCTCAATCGCCTCAGACCCATGAATGGCGGCGCTGCGTTCATTCTCAATCATATCGCGCGACATCAAATGCCGGCGGTTGGAGGTTGCGTAGAACAAGACATTGGTGGGCCGGCCTTCAATGCCGCCATCCAACACGGATTTCAGCGCCTTGTAATCCGCATCTTCACGCTCGAAAGACAGATCATCACAAAACACCAGGCAGCGGCGCGCACCTGCGCGCAGGAAGCGCAGCAATTCCGGCAGGGTTTTGATGTCCTCACGGTGGATTTCAATCAAGGCTAGGCTGCCGGGCACTTCCACGTTGGCTGCCGTGTGCGCTGCCTTCACCAGGGATGATTTGCCCGTCCCCCGCGCGCCCCAAAGCATGGCGTTATTGGCGCTGAAGCCGCGCGCAAAGCGCAGCGTGTTTTCCATGAGTATTTCTTTTTGCCGATCCACCCCTTGCAGCAGGTCAATCGGCACCGCCGCCACCTTGGGCACCGGCGAAAGCCGCGCCACGGGTTCCGGGTGCCAAATGAAGGCATCCGCCCCGGTAAGGTCGGGCGCGGCTGCCGGCGGCGGGGCCAGGCGTTCAAGTGCCTCGGCAATACGGGTCAGGGCGGGGAGAAGCGAAGAATGTTCCATGGCCGCGCGCAATAGGCCGGGTTGCTATTGACGGAAAGGGGGCGGGCGCTAGTTTCCGCCCCATCATCGCAAATAAGGAATGCCGGACCATGGAAAGACTTTTTGGCATCAGCCCCGCCTATGCCCAGGATGCGGGCGGCACGGCGGCGGTTGTCATGCAAATGCTGCCGCTGGTTTTGATTTTCGTCGTCTTCTATTTCCTGCTGATTCGCCCGCAGCAGAAGAAGATGAAGGATCATCGCGAAATGCTCGGCCAATTGAAGCGCGGGGATCGCGTGGTGACCGCGGGCGGCATTGTCGCCACCATCACCAAGGTCAAGGACGGCTCTGATGAGATCGAGGCCGAAATCGCCCCCAATGTGAAAGTGACCGTGGTGCGCGGCACCATCGGCAGCGTGCTTCGCCCCGAAGCCGCGAATGATGAGGCGAAAAGCTGAGCCTTCAACAGGCAACGAAAAAGGCGCTGAGGATCACTCCCCAGCGCCTTTTTTCATGGCAGCGCCGTGAATTAGGCTGATTGGCCGGAAGCGAGCCCGCCCTTGCCAATCAGATCGGCAACGACTTCCCAATTCACCAGCTTGTTCAGGAAGTTATCCAGGTAATTCGGGCGCACATTGCGGAAATCCAGGTAATAGGCGTGTTCCCACACATCCACACCCAGAATGGGCTTGCCTTCGCCGGTGGAGATTGGGTTGGCGCCATTCGGGGTCTTGGTCACCTTCAGCTTGCCGTCGGCCCCGATGATCAGCCAGGCCCAGCCAGACCCAAACTGCGTCACACCCGCCTGCTTGAAGGCTTCCTTGAAGGCGGCCAGGCCACCCAAATCGCTATCAATCTTGGCGGCCAAAGCGCCCGGCAGCTTGTCGCCACCGCCGCCCGGCTGCATCACCTGCCAGAACAACATATGGTTGTAATGCTGCCCCGCCTGGTTCAGCACGGGTAGGCCATCAGCGCCCGCCTTGCCGGCTTCGGTGCAGATCGCTTCAAGCGATTTGCCAGCCAGGCCCTTGGCTTCAATCAGCCCATTCAGCGCCGTGACATAGGCATTGTGATGCTTGCCATGATGCAGTTCCAGGGTTTCCTGGCACATGCCATTGGCGGCAAGCGCAGTGGTGGAATAGGGCAGCGGGGGCAGGCTGAAAGCCATGGGGGTTTCTCCGTTCCTCAGATGTGAGCGATTAACGCTGCGACTGAGGTAAGCGGCGCCAGCACAAGCGTCAACCGCACCCTTCCCGCGCGGCGCGCGCCCAGGCATATCAGCCAGTGTGAGCCTTTCCCCCATTGCGGCCTTTGCCCGCGCCCATGACCCGGACCGTTTCCTGGCCGCGCTTTTCGCGCCGCCGGAAAAGCGCGAGGCGATCTTCACCCTGATTGCCTTCAACCATGAATTGGCCCGCGCCCGCGAAGCCGCGAGCCACCCCATGGCCGCGCTGATCCGCCTGCAATGGTGGCGCGATGCGGTGGAGGAAGCTTTGGCCGGCAAGCCAGCCCGCCGGCATGAGGTGGCTGAGCCCCTTCACGCGGCGATCACCGCCGGCACCCTGGACCCCACGGCACTTGGCGCCATGATTGACGCGCGTGAGGCGGAAACCGACGAAGCCGGCATCCCCACCGAGGCGGAGTTCGTGACCTGGCTGCGCGGCACTGCGGGCGGCTTTGCCTATGCGGCTGGGTTGGCTTTGGGCGGCAGTGCGGAGGAGGCCGAGAAGCTCCGCGCGCTCGGCGCTGCCTATGGGCTGGCGGGGGTGTTGCGGTCTGTGACGGCGCATGCGGCGCAGGGGCGCTGCTTGCTGCCGGGGGATCGGCTGGCGGCGGCCGGGTTGAGTGCTGAGGCGGTGATCAGCGCGCCCACTGCGCCGGCGATTTCGGCGCTTTGCGCTGAGATGGCGGCTGAGGGGATGGAGGCATTGCGGACCGCACCGCGTGATGTGCCGAAGGGGCTGATTGCCGCCGCGCTACCTGTTGTGCTGGCGGCGCGCGATTTGCGGCGGATTGCGAAGGGGAAGGTGGTGCCCGCGCCGCGTGGAGTTGCGGATCGCGTCGCGGTGATTTGGGCGGGGTGGTGGGGGTGGATGTGATGCTGCGCCACATGCTGCTGACGAAACGATTGGCTTGCGGGGATTTCTGTTTGCGCGTGGCTCAGCATATGGCAGGATTGGTGCATGGCTGACATGACCGAGGGCGAACGCATTGCTGAGGAGCGGATAGCGGAAGCCGCGCGCACGGGGCAGGATTGGCTGGATTTGGGCGACTTGGGTTTAACAAAGTTGCCCGACGCCCTTTCGAAGCTCACCAAGCTTAAGAGATTAAGTCTTGGTAGTGTATCCAAGGTGGATGCTGAGGGTTTGAGTTATCGAAAGGCCACCACCCAGCGGAATTCGCTCTCGGATATCAGCGCCATTTCCAGCCTGAGCGAGATGCGGGATTTATATCTAGAAAAGACGAATTGCAACGACCTATCCCCCATCGCCGGGCTGCAGAAGCTACAGATACTTGACTGCGGGGAAACACAGGTCAGCGACCTAGCCCCCATCGCCGGACTGCGGCAGCTTCAGCACCTTTACTGCAGCGCCACGAAAGTCAACGACCTATCGCCGATCGCCGGGCTGCCGCGGCTACAGAACCTTTACTGCAGTTCCAACAAGGTCAGCGACCTATCCCCCGTCGCCGGTCTACGGCAGCTACAGGCCCTTGCCTGCAGCAGCACGCAGGTCAGAGACCTATCCCCCATCGCCGGGCTGCAGCAGCTACAACGTCTTGACTGCGGTTTCACACCGGTCAGCGACCTCTCTCCAATTGCCGGGCTTCAGCAGCTACAGCGCCTTAACTGCACCTTCACCCAGATCAGTGACCTCTCCCCCATCGCCAGACTGCAGCAGCTACAACAGCTTGACTGCAGCTATACGCTGGTCAGCGATCTTTCGCCCATCACCGGGTTGCGCCAGTTACAAGAGCTTGATTGCGAAAATACGCAAGTCGGTGACCTATCCCCCGTCGTCGAGCTTACCAATGTCACCAGCATCGCAGCAAAAAGCTGTTCAGTTGCTTTTGTATCGCCAGCAATCAAAAACCTTCGGAAATTACAATCTCTTGACTTGAGGAATAACCAAATAAAGAGATTGCCACGCGAACTGGGTGAATTAGAAAATCTTGAGGCCGCTTCTATGTTTTCGTTGGGCGAAAAAGGCCCATTCGGTCTTATGCTAGAGGGCAACCCATTGGAAGACCCGCTGCCAGAGCTGATTGCGCAGGGGCAGCCGCAAGCAACGATCAATGTACTTCGCTGGCTCCGCGGCGAGCCGATTGAAATCGGAGCGGAAGAACCGGACCCGCCCACACCAGTGGAAGGCGCGGACGATCCCCCCGCAATCCCCGAACAAGGCGCCGGCCCGCGCGTGGTTCTGGAGCAAAACGGGCGGCTGGTTTTCGCGAAACCAAGCGATCCCGATGCCAAGGGCAATGATCGCAATCGGCTTGAAGCGCTATACCCGGCGCTACAAGAGGCTGCGGCTGATCTCGCCAAGGCTTTACAGGATCACCCCAGCAACCTTCGCAATGAAAGACTGCTGCAAAAGGCAGAAGCCTATCGCGCCCTGGTGGACTTACCCCTGGATGAGGTGAATTTCGCCCGCCTCTATGGTGCCGGCATGCAGTTGCTCAATGCCGCCGGCGCAACGCGGAGAGCGCTGGAAGCTGGCCGGGCCGATGTGCCAGACCTCACGCCTTTACAGGATGAATGCCTAGCCAGCATCGAAAACCTGCATCCGCCTTTCGTGCTTGCTTCCCGCGACGGGCAAGAGATGCTGGCAGATCAAACCACCATCAAGCTGACCGCCGAGGCGGTTGAAGGCATCAAGGAAGCAGGTACAGAACTCGGCCAAGAACTTATCAACCATCCTGATCTTGCAGATCGCGAAGTTGGCGAAACCATTCGCGATGCTGCGGCAGAAATCGGACAAGGCGACAACGAAGCCCGAGACGCGGTCAATACCGTTTCCACAATGCGTAATGTAACCATCGTTTTGAGCGCTGGGGCCGTGGCAGTTGCAATCCCCTCCGTGGCTGGCGCAATGCTGGGTCCAGAGGGAGTAGTAGCCGGCGGAATTCCTGCTTGGTTCATCACAAAGGTCACCGAAAAGACCAAGGCTTTCGAGAGTTTACGCGACGCAGTATCCGAAAAGCTTGATGGACTCACCTATGCAAAGTTGTTATTGTTGCTTAAACGATTCAGAAATTATCGTAGCTTGCTGCTAAAACTCGAACCGCATTTGCGCAAAGTCACTCATCTTCCCGCTTTCAAATGGCTCGATCCCATCATCGACCGGCTCAAGCGCAAAAGCCCGCCCGACAAGAAGGAATAGTTCACCTCCCCCCGGTTCCCCCCCTAACCAGCCAACATCCCCCGCACCGTCTCAACCGGCATCAGCATCACCCGCTCCCCCAGCGGCGATCTGACAAACCCATGCGCCTCGTAAAACCGCGCCGCATCCTCATCAATCGCATGCGCCACAACGCCGCGCACGCCAGCGATTTCAGAAGCCGCTAGGCAGCGCCGGAGCGCATCCGCGAGAAAAGCCGAACCCAAACCACGTCCGCGCCATGCCGCATCAATAGCAAAGCGCCCAATCAACAATAGCGGCACCTCATCCGGCATGCCGCGGCGCAGTTTCGCCGAAGGCAGCGCCTGGCGCTGTTCAAGTGCGGTCGAGATCGAAAAATAACCAATCACGCGCGTCGGCGCGTCCGCAGGACAAACGACATAGGTGCGCGCAGAAAGCCCCTCACTCGCCCGCGCACGCTCGCGCAGCCAGGGATCAAGCGATGGGTGAACGCCATTTGAAAAACCGGAAACATCATGCGCAGCACTCAGCGGTGCTGGCGCAAGCAAAGGCGGCTTCACGCCTCCCAAGGTGCTTTCCGGTTCAAACGAGCGCGGGCTTTGGCAGACGGCGCAGGCGGCGCATCAAGCAGTTTCAGAAAATGTGCATGCGCCTGATCATCAAGGAAGAAGCTCCGCTGATCCAGAAGCCTCTCTAACGCCTCATGCCGCGCGCTTTCCAGCATGAATTCAGAAAGCTTCTGCCCGCGCATCGCGGCCGCGCGGTTGAACAAGGCCTTGGTTTCCGCCGAGGCACGGATTTGAATGACATCATCCTTGGGGCGCGTGGAAGCGGACATGGCGGGAACCTTCTAAATACGAAAGACGCTAACATTTGTATGGATATTGTCAATACAAATGCGCGTAGCAACCCCTACCCCCGCTCCGTCGGATCCCCCTCCGCCACCGCCACCAGCGGCGCGGCCAAAATCTCATCCCGCACCCCCCGCAGCGCCGCGCAATCCCCCGCGCCAAAGCCGCGCCGCGCCGCATCAGCGAAAGCCAGGCGCCGCAGCGCATCATCACTCAGCACCGGGCAATCGGGCAGCAGCGCCGCAGCATCCTCAAG
>JAPLOJ010000380.1 GCA_026400795.1 Alphaproteobacteria bacterium | reverse complement strand
GCAGCGTGACCAGCGCAAGCGCAGCCTGGATACGCTGCCCACGGAAAACTACCTGGAAGCTTCCATCGGGCGCGATATCGGCCATGGCTTCGGGCTTGATGTTGGCTACCAATATGGCCGGCAGTTGATCGAGGAATCCGGACAGCTTGGCACAACCCATGCCGTGCTGGCGCGGCTTTCCTGGCGCGGCGGGTTTTGAGGAAAGCCGAACCATGAGCTTCATCTGTGAGGTCTTCCCGCCAGAAGCCGATGCGCTGAGCCCGATTTGCCCAAGCGCCATCAGCAGTCGCGATGAAAATGTCTTGTTCGAGATTTTCCGCCCCGATGTGGCGCTGGCGATTTGGCTGAGGCCAATGCCTTCCAATTGGAAGGCTGAAATCGGTACCTTGTTGCAGCACCTGCCCTTTGGCGCCATTGGCCGCGGCAGTCCGGAAGATGCAGTGGACCAGATTGTGCAGGAACTTCCCGCGCCTGCCTCTGCGGCGCTGCTGTCAGATATGCTGCTGCTGGGTCGCTTCTTTGCCACCATCACGCAACAATCGGAAATCCGCGCGAGCCTTGCGGGGGTGAATGATGATTCCTGCCGGCGCTTTCACTGCGATGCGGTCAGGCTGCGCCTGCTTTGCACTTATCATGGTCCGGGCACGCAATTTACCATGTGTGGGCCGCAATGCCGCGCGCCGCACCAAATCCCAAGCTGCGCCGTGGCGCTGGTAAAAGGCCGCGCCCATCCGGCGGCGCTTGGCGATGCCTGCCTGCACCGCTCCCCGCCCGTTTCCCATTTGTCGGAAAGCCGACGGGGCCGATTGCTGTTTTGTATTGATGAACCGGGATTTCTGCCATGAATGCATTGGATAAAAGACTGCCGGTCACGGTGCTGTCGGGCTTTCTTGGTGCGGGCAAGACCACGCTGCTCAACCACGTCCTGTCCAATCGCGAAGGCAAGCGCGTGGCGGTCATTGTGAATGACATGAGTGAGGTGAATATAGACGCAGCCCTGGTCGGCAATGCGGGCACGCTTTCGCGCACCGAAGAAAAACTGGTTGAAATGTCCAATGGCTGCATCTGCTGCACCCTGCGTGAGGATTTGATGCAGGAAGTGACCAAGCTTGCAGCCGAAGGGCGCTTCGATGCCTTGCTGATTGAAAGTACGGGCATCAGCGAACCCATGCCCGTGGCTGCGACCTTTGATTTCCGCACCGAAGATGGCTTCTGCCTTGGCGATGTTGCGCGCCTTGATACCATGGTGACGGTGGTGGATGCGCAAAGCTTCCTGCGCGATTACGGCAGCGCCGACCGCCTGGCTGCGCGGGGTGAAAGCGCCGGCCCCGAAGATACTCGCCTGCTGGTGGATTTACTAATCGAACAGATTGAATTCGCCGATGTCATCATCGTCAACAAGCAGGATTTGGTGAGCGAGGCGGAATTGCGCCGCCTGGCCGCGCTGCTGGCCACCTTCAACCCCAATGCGGAAATCCTCGGCTGCACTAAGGGGGCGGTGCCACTTGGCCATATTCTTCATACCGGGCGCTTTGATTTTGATGCGGCGCGCCGTTCCGCTGGTTGGATCAAGGCGCTTTCAGGCGAACATTTGCCGGAAAGCGTTGAATTCGGCATCACCAGCTTTGTCTGGCGGGCACGCCGCCCGGTACATCCGGAACGCTTCAAGCGCTTCATTGAAGGTGATCTTCCGGGCGTGGTGCGCGCCAAGGGGTTTTTCTGGCTGGCCACCCGACCCCGGTTTGTGGGGGTGTGGTCGCACGCGGGTGGGGCCTGCCAGTATCAGGCGGGCGGGATTTGGTGGGCGGCCGTGCCGCAGGATCGCTGGCCGGATCGGGACGAT
>JAPLOJ010000057.1 GCA_026400795.1 Alphaproteobacteria bacterium | reverse complement strand
TGCGCGGGTTGAGCGAGGAATAGGGGTCCTGAAACACCACCTGCATGCGCCGACGCAAAGGGCGGAGCGTGCTGGCCGGCATGTCATCAATGCGGGTGCCATCCAGCGTCACCTGGCCACCGGTGATGTCGAACAGGCGCAGAATGGCCTTACCGACCGTGGATTTGCCGCAGCCGGATTCGCCCACCAGCGACAGGGTTTCCCCTTTGGCGATGGAAAAGGAAATTCCATCCACCGCATAGACATAGCCCGTGACGCCGCCCAGAAAGCCGGCGCGGACGGGGAAGTGTTTCTTGAGGTCATGGACCTCGAGCAGAGGCGTGCTCATGCCGCGGCGGCCTCCTTCATGGCGTAATGGCAGGCGACGATATGGCCAGGCGCTTTTTCTTCGAGCCCCGGCGCGACGCTTCGGCAAAGATCGGTGGCATAGGTGCAGCGGCTGGCGAAGACGCAGCCTTGCAGCTTCTGCTTCAGGCTTGGCACCAGGCCCGGAATTTCCTGCAAGCGCGTTTCCGTACCGTCAAGCGATGACCCAAGCTTCGGCACGGAGCCAAGCAATCCCTGAGTATAGGGATGGCGCGGGGTACGGAACAAAGGCCCAACCTTGGCTTCTTCCACCTTGCGACCGGCATACATGACCACAACGCGTTCAGCGACTTCCGCCACTACGCCAAGATCATGCGTGATCAGCACAATGGCGGCACCCACGCGGTGCTTGAGGTCCCGCATCAGGTCCAAAATCTGCGCCTGGATGGTCACATCCAAGGCCGTGGTGGGTTCATCGGCGATCAGCAGCTTCGGGTTGCAGGCAAGCGCAATGGCAATCATCACGCGCTGGCGCATGCCGCCTGAAAGCTGGTGCGGGTATTCCTTCACGCGGCGTTCCGGTTCCGGAATGCCGACCAGCTTCAGCATATCAACCGCGCGGTCTTCCGCCTGCCGCGCCGACATGCCCTGGTGAAGGCGGAGCGTTTCCCCAATCTGCAGCCCTACCGTGAGCACGGGATTGAGCGAGGTCATGGGTTCCTGGAAGATCATACTGATCTCATTGCCGCGAATGCTGCGCATTTCGACTTCTGAGAGGTCCAGCAGATTCTTGCCATTGAAGCGGATAGCGCCGGCAATCTTGCCGGGCGGTTCCGGGATCAGGCGCAGGATGGACATGGCGGTGACGGATTTGCCGCAGCCGCTTTCGCCCACCACTGCCAGGGTCTCCCCTGCTTCCACATGGAAGGAAACGCCATCCACCGCGCGATTAATGCCATCAGGCGTGCGGAAATGGGTTTGCAGATTTTCAACTTCGAGAATCGCCATGGGTCAGATCCTCTTTGCCATGCGCGGGTCGAGGGCATCACGGAGACCATCGCCAAGCAGGTTCACCGCCAACACGGTGATGGACAGGAAAATGGCCGGGAAGAAGACGATATAGGGCTTCACCTGCCAAAGCGCGCGGCCTTCCGCCATGATATTCCCCCAGGAAGGGATGATCGGCGGTGTGCCGGCGCCAATGAAGGAAAGGATGCTTTCCACGATCATCGCCGATGCGCAGATGTAAGTGGCCTGCACCGTGATGGG
>JAPLOJ010000270.1 GCA_026400795.1 Alphaproteobacteria bacterium | reverse complement strand
GTCATTGGCGCCTGTTGCTGAGCGGGCATACCCCGCCCTTGCATCTGGCCTGGCGAGGTTCCGCCTTGCTGCGAAGGGAATTGCTGGGGGGCAAATGACTGCGGCGATTGCATTTGCGCCTGGCCATGCGCGCCGGCATGGGCGCCCAGCCAGAGCGCCGCGGCAAGGAAGAAGGGGCGCAGCACGCCCGAGCGTTGTTCAGCCCGCATGTTCACGCATTCCAACCACCAGCAGCCAACCAATACCATAAGCGATCGCGAGCCCCACAAGGATGCTCGCGACATTCACGAATCTACGAGGATAGAGAGGGTAGACGGCAAGATTGGGTTCCACGATGCGCGACAGGAAAATCTGCTGGCGCTGTGCCTCAAGCCGCGCTGTCTCAAGACTCGCGGTGGCGGAAGCAAGCTGCTTGTCGGCAAATTCCCGTTCCAGCATCAGCCTTTCATAGGACGCCAATTGGCGTGCCAATACGGCACCCCCCCCGCCCACGGTGGTTTCCGTATGGCGCGTACGCTCAGCGACGATCTGGCGTTCAAGCGCTTCAATGCGGTTGCGGGTCACTTGCAACGCCGGATTATCCGGGCGCATAAATTTCAACCTTTCGGTCAATTCCGCGCGGGACTGTGCGAGTGCGGCTTCCAATTGCCCGCGCAGTACCACGGCAGCCTGAACAGCGCCGGCACTGTCCAATTCCTGTTCCTGTTCGCGAAATTGTACCAGCGCGGTGCGGCTTTCCTGGACGCGCTGCTCGGCGATATCCATTTCCTGCCGCGCCACACGCAGCGTTTCATTCCGGCTGCGCTCAGACAGGCGATTGACCAGCGACTCAGCCGAAGCAAGCAGGGTTTCCGCAAGCGCCTTTGAATCCTCAGGCCGGAAGCTGCGGACGTGCAGCGTGGTCACATTCGTCGAAGGGTCAAGGGATACCGTCACCATCCTATTGTAGAAGCGTGTCAGCAATTCAGGTTCGGTGTCCCAAAGCTGTGCCAGAAAATCGGCTTCAGGGCGCCGCCAAAGCGCGATGAGATCAAGCTTGGCATTGGCATCCATGACCGCATCAAGTGAACTCAGGAAGTCCCGCACGCTATTGGTTTCGCTCGAGGCCATGCCACCGCCCAGCCCGCCAAAGGCTGAGGCCCCCGCCATGCCGCGCATCGCGGCCGCCGCGCCGCCGTCGCTGCCGCGCGAACTGACAACAAAGCGCGCTTCCGAGACATATTGCGGGGCCGCGATGGCGTAAAAATAAAGGGCGACGATTAGGCTCGGCAAAATCACTATCAGGAAGAAGGGGCGCCGCCAAAACCGCACATACCAGGCTTGCGGCGGCAGCTCCGGCTCCGGCGAGAGGCTCAGCGGGCTCGCGCTGGCGTCAGAGAGCGTGATAGGTGGCGAGAGCTTCATCGATGTCGTCATAGAAGGTTATGCGCCCCTGGTCCAGCACGGCAGCGCGGGTGCAAAGCCGGCGGACCAGTGCCGGAGAATGCGAAACCAGAATAAGCCCAGATCGTTCGATGCGCTCGGCAAACGCGCGGCCGAAGCGCGTATCACCAACGGCCAGCGCTTCGTCCACCAGATAGCAATCGAAATCAATTGCGAGCGAGACCGCCAGCGCCAGCCTTGAGCGCATGCCCGATGAATAGGTCATCATGGGCATGCGCATATAATCGCCAAGTTCGGAGAAATCCTCCACGAAATCAACGGCTGGCTGCACTGAACGACCATAGATGCGGGCGATAAAGCGTGCATTATCCGCGCCGGAAAGCATGGGCTGAAAGCCCGCTGCCATGCCGATCGGCCAGGAGATGCTCATGTTGCGGTGGATGCGCCCGCTGGTTGGCGCTTCAACCCCGCCCAGCAGCCGGACCAAGGTGGATTTGCCGGACCCGTTGCGTCCAAGGATGCCAACCCTCTCGCCGCGGGCAAAACACCCGCTCGCGCCGCGCAGGATCACCTTGCGCCCACCGCGCATCGGGTAGGATTTGTGGATATCAATCATTTCAAGGCTCATGGCGCCGCCTATTCCAGTCCGACTCGCGCGCGGGTGATGCGTAGCGCCGCCAGCCCGATCAGATGCGTGATCATGATCCAGCCAATAACATAGGCAAGATCATATTCCGCACGAAACCTGGAACCAAACTGCCCATCGCGCAGCAATTCGAAGATATGCACCATGGGAATCCAAAGCGCGATCTGCGCCAACCATTCCGGCAGCCATTCCACCAGAAAAAACAAGCCGCTCGCGGGCAGCAGAAGATAGGTAACGGCATGCACCAGGCGTTCAGAACCTTCAATGGCGGCGGTCAGGGCAGCGGCCAGAAAGGCCAGCCCCTGGCTGAAAAGCGCCATCATGATCATGGCAAAGGCCATTTTGAGCGGGCTTTCCGGCAGGCTGCCATTCACCGCGAAAAGCCCGAAAAGCATGGCTAGCATGACACCGGTGCAGGACAGAAATTCGATCATGTGGCGGGCGAAAAACACATCGGGTAGTGTCACGCTGCGGTGATACAAAAGCGCCTGGTTCATTTTGATAGCCATAGTCGCGCGGTTCAAGATCCCGCGAAAAACGAAGAACAGAATATAGCCAACCGCATGGAATTCGAATGGCCCAAAGGCAGTCGGGCGATCCCGCCAGGCATGTATAAGCCCGATACAAACCCCAAGCAGCAAAGGTTCAAAATAGAGCCAAATATAGCCCATGTAGTGACGGCCGAAGCGCGTGTGCATTTCGCGGATAATCAGCGCGCCAATGACGCGCAATTGCAACCGCGCGCCACGCAAAACCAGGGCGACTTCGCCCTGCCCGTTCACGGGCGGCCCACTGGCTGCGAAAGCAGGGGCCGAGCTTCTATCCAGCCCGCGCCCGCGCGACAGAATAGCCGATTCTGATCGCCACTGCGCCGGCTGATCCGCACTTCCCGACACTCACGCCCACTGGCTGCCGAATACTGCCGAACAAGGCGCAGCCGCGCGGCCTCTCCGGTATCGGCCAATTGCACCTGACCCTCTCCGCTTGGGGGCGGGTTGGCGGCGAAGGCACCGACGGGGTCCAAGATTTGCGGCACCTCAGACGCGGCGGGCGATTCGGCCGTCATCATGCCGCAGCCGGCTAGCAGAAACGGGGGCATCAACAGAAGCACCATCGGCACGCAGCGGCGCAGGAATTCCCTGCTCATGGGCATCAAAACCTTCCTCCTCGAACCGAGTCGGCACTACGTTAGAACGACATGGCGTTGGATTGAATAGTAACCCTTGTCTGTCTAATGCAAATTGAACGCCCTGACCATGTTTTTCGCGGAGCCCCCAAATACAAGACTGCCCCAGAAAATCCGTGCTTTTGCCCTGGACCCGGGCCTACCAAGCCTCGCGTCGCTTGCGGGCGGGAAAAGGCAGGTGACTGACCAACCCTGCCTCGCCCTGCCATCTGAAATGCTGGCAGCGGCGCCGCATCTGCCTGCCTTTTGGCCAGAATGCCGAATCACGCCCTGGTCGCCCGGCCAACCCCCATTGCCTCTCGCCTTGCCGCTTGGAGCGGAAGCACTGGCGGGCGCTGAGCGGTTGATCCGCTTCACCCCTGGCCCCTGGGGCAGCATCCGCCTTGGCCAGAAAGCGCCGATGGTCGCGATCATCCAAGCGGCGGCCCCAGACCCCATTGCCGCCGCCCTTGCTTCCCCCCCGCCCGAGGGAGCGCGCGCCGCTGCGCCCAGGATCATGGCGCGCCTTGCCGCGGCGCGGCTTGGCGGTCCGTCTGGCCTGCCTGACCCTGGCGGGATCGCTCTCGGCATGGCCGCACATGGCATGGTGGTCCTGCTCGACCCCTGCGATTCGGCTCAGCGCCCCGCCGCTAAGCATGCCCGAGACGCCGCCCAGGCCTCTGGCCTGCCGATCCGCTGCTTTCGCGACCCCTTCGCCGCGCCGGATTCCGCCCCGCTTTGGCCGGAGAGCGAAGGACCCTTCGATCCCTGGAGCTTGCTGGATGGCGCGGCGATCCTCCATGGCGCGTCCCGCCCCTTGGCGCTGCTGGCGCTGGCGGCGGGTGTGGCTTTGGCCGATGGGCCATTGGCCGGGGCCAAGGCCGCCGATGTCTATGCCCGGCTTATCGCCGCGACCCGCGCTGCCGACCCCTTCCGCTGCGCCCCTTGCAAGCTTGAAGAGGCACTTGATCTGCTGGCGCTTTGGCGGCGCCAGGCGGCAGAAAACCGGCGCATTGCCGCCTGCTTAGGCGTGCAGGGCTGGAAGCGGGAAAGGGTCGGCCTGCTGCTCGCCTCCGCCGGCCCAGCGCCTCAATTCTCGAGCGCGCCGGACCAGGCCATCGCCACAGCGCAGGCAAGGGGCGGTGCGGCCCTTGTCTGGGCGGCGCGCGCCAAGCCGGGCTTCATGGCCAAAGCAGCCGCTGTGCGGGTTCCTGTTGTGTTTCTGGAAGATGGTTTTCTGCGTTCGGCCGGCATTGGCGCTGCCTTCCGCCCCGGCGGTTCCTTCGTGCTGGATCATCAGGGGCCGCATTACGACCCGGCCCAACCATCGGATCTGGAGACCCTGCTCAATGGCGCTGAGTTCCCCGAAGCGCTCCGCGCCCGAGCAGCTGAGTTGCGCCACACCATCCTCGCGCGCGGCCTGACGAAGTATAACCTCACCGGCGCAGCGCCCGTCATCGCCGCGCCGCCCGGCAAGCAGCGCATCCTCGTGCCCGGGCAGGTGGAGGATGATGCCTCGGTCCTGAAGGGCGGTGGCGGCATGGACAATCTTGCCTTGCTCCGCGCCGTGCGCGCTGCGGCGCCGGATGCCTTCCTGATCTACAAGCCGCATCCGGATGTGGAGGCGGGCTTTCGCCGCGGCCGCATCGCGGCGCAGGACCTGGCTGGCCTCGCCGATCACGTGGCTGTGGAAACGCCCATGGCCGGGCTGTTCGCGCAGGTGGATGCGGTGCAGTGCCTGACCTCGCTCACGGGGTTTGAGGCGCTGCTGCGCGGCCTGCCGGTCACGCTTTGGGGGCAGCCCTTTTATGCCGGCTGGGGCCTGACGGAGGATCGCGGACCTGCCTTTCCGGCCGCACGCCGGCGGCGGCTTGATTTGGATAGTTTGGTTGCCGGCGCCTTGATCCTTTATCCGCGCTACATTGACCCGGTGACGCAATTGCCCTGCCCGGTCGAGGTATTTTTGGAACGGCTCGCCGCGCCGGAACATTGGCCGCTTGCGCCTGGCGGGCGCTGGCGCGCCGCGCAGGGTTGGTTCAGGCGTCAGGCAGCAGGGCTTCTGGGGCGCTATTGATGCGGCCCTGATCAAGCCGCGCCACCGCGCCGGCCACCGCCGCGGCCAGGCCAGAATCCTGATGAAAGGCGCCGCGCACCATAAAGGCGCCGCAGAGCAAGGCCAGAAAGGCCTCCAGCAAATCCGGATCAGGCGGTGCGCCCTCGGTCCAGAAGGCATCCAAGCTTGGCTGAAAGCTCAGCCCCGGCACGTTATAGACCGCCTGTCCCATCAGCTTGACGGGCTTGCCCAAGACCATGGCAGTGGTGGCGGCGGTGCTGTTCACGGTGATCATGCCGCTGGATGCCGCGAGCAAATCGGGCAGTCGCCCGCGCGGCATGATGTGTACGCGCCCCGCAATGCCAGCTGCCCGCGCCATGGCGGCGATGCGCTTCGGCCAGGGCTTCCAACAGGGATCAAGCGGGTGGAGCTTGATCATCAATTCCGTGCCCGCCGGCGCATGTGCGGCGAAGGACGCCATGACCTGACCAAGCGGCGCATCCATATCGGTAAAGGGCGAATAGGCACGGATAGCGAAATCCGTTTCCAACTGCATGGCGAAAATCCAGAAGGGAGTGCCGCGCGCCTTCAGCCCCTCAAATACTTCAGCAGAGCGGCGATCTTCACGCCGGCGCAACAGAAGCCGTCGCGCAAGCCCGGCATAAACCAGAAAGGGATGCAGCAATTGGTGGCGCTGGTAATGGCGGAACGGGAAGGGCCATTGCGCCAGCGCATGATAGTAAACATCGCGCAGCGCCATGGTCGCGAAATGATCACTGTAGAGCGGCTTCAGATCAGGCAGTGAAAGCCCTTCCGCAAGCCGGCGAATCTCAGTTGGGTCGCGCGGGAAAAGACTATTGCCGCCCATGCCATCGCGTTCCAGCGTGATCCAATCCGGGCGCAGATAGCCGTAATCGGTAACAATCACCGCAACGCCGCGCGCCTTGGCGGCCGCTATGGCAATGCGGTGATAGGGGCGCTGTTCGCCGATCAGCAGCAGATCAGTGATCGCGTGGCGCGTCAGGAAATCCGCGATCCAAGCGGGCCATTCATCCGCCCGGCCGGTAAAATCAACGCTGCCCGTGGCGCCCCAGAAAACCCGGTCCCCCAAATGCAGATTGATGCGCTGCACCTGATGGCCAAGCGCCCGCAGCCCTTCCGCCACCTGGGCAAAAAACGGTGAAATTGGACCTTGCAGGAACAGGAAGCTGCGCTTGCTGGGCGGTTCAGGGATCACGCCCCGCCATGGCATTCCGGCCGAGCGGGGTCAACCGAAGTTCACCCAGCCCAGCCGATCATCGAGCCATTACTTCAGCGTTGTGACCAGGGCGTGGCTTGCCACAGTTGTCGATATTCCGCTTCCTGCCGCCGCAGCCGCTCAAACCAGGCATCGCCTGGCTCATAGGCCGGCTCCGTGAAGCGGCTTTCCAGGATTTTCACGAATTCCGGGTCCTTCGCGATATCGGCCGTCGCTTCACGCAGGCGCTGCACAATGGCGGGCGGCGTGCCGGCTGCCATCACCAAGCCCCGTTCGGAGGCCATCTGCACCGGGAAGCCTAATTCAATGAGTGTCGGCACATCGGACCGGAAGCGGCTACGCGTGGCGCCGCCCTGCGACAAAACACGAAGTTTTTCGGGGCTCGCCGTGACCGGCCCAAGATTGAGCCCCATGCTGTCCACCTGCTTGCCAAGCACCGCCGCGCGGAGCTGCGGATCGCCCTGATAGACCACATGGGTAAAGCGTGTGCCGGTTGCTGCCTGCAGCAGCACCAACTGCAAATGATCATCCGTGCCGACGCCAGGGGAGGCATAAGTGATGGTATCCGGCCTGGCCCGCGCTGCCGCCAGCAGATCAGCCAGCGTGCGGTGGGGGCTGTCTTCATGCACGGTAATGGCAGAAGGATCGGTCACCAGATTGCCGATGCCAACGAAATCATCCAACTTGAATTGCGCTGTCCTTTCGATCGGGATGGTGAGCAGACCCGGCATATTGGTGGTACCGATGGTATGCCCATCAGGGCGCGACCGCGCCACCGCCGCGAGCGCCACTTCGCCCCCCGCACCAGGGCGGTTCACCACCACAACCGAACCACCGATGCGCTTTTCAAGCGCGGCGGCGTAGCTTCGCGCATCAAGATCAGTGCCGCCACCGGCGGTGAAGCCCACAATGATTTCAATCGGCCGATCCGGCCAGCGCGGCTGCGCCAAGGCGGGTGCGGCCAGCAGGGCACCGGCTGAGGCCAAAAGACTACGACGCTGCATTTTCATGACATTCTCCCCTTATTGCTTTCTTTCCTGGCAATCAGGCGACGAGGCCCTTTTTGCTCGACCAGTTCTACCTGCAATCATGCAGGAGAGCGCGCCTCAGCGCTACCCTATCGGCAACCAAACACGCACCGTGGTGCCAACGCCTTCCGTGCTTTCAATGGCAAGGCGGCCGCGATGGCGCATCACGATATGGCGCGTGATGGCAAGCCCAAGCCCCGTGCCGCCCTTGTGGCGGGATCGGGCTGCGTCCACGCGATAAAAACGCTCGGTCAGGCGCGGAAGATGGTGTTTGGCAATGCCGGGGCCATCATCTGCCACGGTAAGCGCCGCACCTGGGCGCGGCGTGGCATTATCCGCAGGCGCAGGCTTGAGCGTGACCAAGATAAGCCCCCCTGCGCCAATTGGTCCGCATTGGCGGGCTTGGCGACCAAAGCGTCATCCAGATCAAGTTCCAACCGCATCTCGCGCCGTTTCAGCAGCGGTGCCAGCGCCTCAGCCTCGGCCCGCAGGAGCATGGCGAGAGGCACTTCGCCGATCGGTGGCTGGTGTTCCTCCATTTCAATGCGCGAAAGGTTCAGCAAATCATCAATCAGCCGGCGCATGCGATCGCCCTGTTCGGCCATGATGGCAAGGAAGCGCTGCTGCGCCTCGGGATCATCCGCCGCCGGGCCACGCAGGGTTTCAATGAAGCCAAGCAGGCTGGCGAGTGGCGTGCGCAATTCATGGCTGGCATTGGCGACGAAATCAGCGCGGGTGCGTTCGATTGCGGCTTCCCGGCTGCGATCAATCAGCAGGATCAGCAGCCGCCCACCATTGGCGAGTGGCGGATCAAGCGGCACCACTCGGGCCGAGACCTCACGCGGTAAGGGCACGGGCAGATGGAGTTCAACCGTGGCGGAGTGTCCGGCCGCCAGCGCATCATCCATGGCAGAGGCAAGCACGGGATGGCGAAGAAGCGCCGCCGCATCGGGCCCTTGCCCTGCGGCTTCCGGACCCAGCATGTCTCGTGCGGCGGGGTTGGCGCGCAGCACGGCACGCTCGGCGGAAAGCAGCAGCACGGGTTCGGGCAGGTTTTCCAGAATGGCGGCATCGGCGCGGCGCAGCCGTTCAAGCATGGCCCCCTGTTCAGCCAGGCCGCGCGCCAGACGACGAATGCCATCGGCCAAATCTTCGGCAGATGGCAGCGTGGTCACTTCAGCCCGCGCCGGGGCCGCTCGAAACTGCGCCAGCGCATCGTGAAGCGCTTGAGCCAAAAGCGCCAGCCGCGCACGCCAGCCCAGGGCGAGGACAAAACTCCCGGCTGCCACAGCGACCAGCGCAAAAAGGCCAGGAATGGGGCGCAATTCACGCGTGAGGATCAGCAAGCCAAGCACCAGCGCCGGCACCGCGCCGATGGCAATCGCAAAGCGCAGCAGCGCCTTCATGCGGGAAGCCGCCCGCATGGCATCATTCAGAAGCCAACCCCAAGCGGCATGGCTGGTTCCACCAACACCGCATCGCCATTCGGGGAGACACGATACAGCGCAAGACCGCGATCCACCGCCCCATCCCGCCCAAGCCGCACCGGCCCATCCACCCCTTCAAACCGAGGCGTAGAATCGGGCATAGTGCCGGCCGGGGCCACTGCCAGCCCAGCGGCCATCAACGCCGCATCATGCGCCACACCCGCGATGCGCGGCGGGCGCTGGCCGAAAGCCTGCTGATAGCGCGCATCAAAAGCGCCACGCGCACGCTCATCTGGGGCTGCGAAAAGCGCGCCATGCAGCGCCGGTTCATTGGCAAGCCCAGCATCGGCAATCCAAAGCGCATGCCCAAGCAGCAAGGGCCGCGGGTTTTCCTGCGCGCCCGCCCTGACGGCCGCAGCCAATTCCCGCGCACGAAAGCCCGTGGCGCCAATCATCACCGCATCAATCGCCTGGTTTGCCTGCCGGGACATCTGGGCAACCGGCCCAGCCGCGCCAGCCCGATCATTGAACAGCACAATCGCCGGGCTGGGCAGGTTGAAATCAGCGGCTGTCTTGCGCATCGCGACGGCCAGGGCCCGCCCAAATGCGTCATCCGGCGCCACCATGCCGAATTGCTGCGCGCCTGCGGACATGGCCGAGCCCATCACGCGGCGCACCTGCTGTTCGGGCGTGACGCCAAGCGTCCAAACGCCCGGCCGGGCCTGGGAAGCATCATTGGTGAAGGCCAGCACAGGCAGGCGCGCAGCCTGGGCAACCGGTGCCGCGCCGGCGGTCTCCGCCCCTGTCAGCGGACCAACCATGCTGACAGCCCCAAGGCTGACAGCACGCCGCGCCGCATCCCCCGCTCCCATTGCATTACCACCCGTATCCAGCGGGACGAATTCAACCCGGCGGTCATTCTGTTCAAACAGCGCCAATTCCGCCGCCTGTTGCAGCGCTTGGCCGAGCTGTTCCTGTTGCCCCGAAAGCGGCAACAGCAGCGCAACCCTGGTGCGCGCCACATCAGCCGGCGCGCCACTTGGCGGGGCACCAACCATGATGGGGGCTTGCGGGCCACAGGCCGCAAGCGCGACAAGCAACCCAAGCGGAGCAAGGGCGATCAGGCGTGACGACAGCCGAACCAGAAAACGAGCCACGATCAGTCCATCCTTCGGCTGCGCCCGCCATCGGGCCTGGCCTGACATTGGTTGCGACCCCCATAGGCAATATGGGTGATCTTTCGCCCCGCGCCCTGGCCGCCCTTAGGGCCGCCGATGCGGTGCTGTGTGAAGATAGCAGAACAACTGGCGCAATGCTCGCCCGGCTGAGCGTGTCAGCGCGCCTGATTCCCCTGCATGACCATAATGAAGCGTCTGAGCTTCCCCGCATACTGGAAATGCTGGGCCAGGGCCAGAAATTGGCGCTGGTATCCGATGCCGGCACGCCTTTGGTGAGCGATCCAGGCTTCCGGCTGGTGCGCGCAGCGATTGCAGCGGGGCTGGCAATCTCCGCCATTCCCGGCCCCAATGCGGCAGTCATGGCGCTGGTACTGTCCGGCCTGCCGCCCGAGCCCTTCCTGTTCGAGGGCTTCCTGCCGCCCCGCGCCGGCGCGCGCCAGGCGGCGCTCACGCGCCTTAAGGCGCTGGAACAGGCAGGGCTTGCGGCCAGCATGATTTTTTACGAGGCACCGCATCGGCTGTCGGAAAGCCTAGCTGACATGGCCGCAGCCTTTGGCGCTGAGCGCCCCGCCGCTGTCGCGCGCGAAATGACCAAGCGGTTTGAGGAAGTGCGCCGCGATAGCCTCGGCGCGCTGGCCGCGCATTACGCCACCGCCGAAGCGCGCGGCGAGATTTGTATCGTGGTCGGCCCGGCCGCGGCCGAGGCGGTGGTGGGCGATGCGGAAGTGACCGCGCAGCTTCGCGCTGCCTTGGATAGCGGGCTTTCGGTCAAGGATTCGGCTGAGGCGGTGGCGAAGGCCACCGGGCGGAAGCGCCGCGATGTTTACCGCGAAGCGCTGGGTATGCTCGGGCAGCAATAGTGACTTGCAAAATAAGGTGGCTTGGCAGTCTTGGCTGGCTCAGTCAGGTTAAGCGCAAGGCTTAGGAATCGGGGAGAATTGGCACATGGGTTTCAGTGATTTTACCCAGTTTTTGGAAAAACATCCTGATCTCACGGTGTTTCTGGTGCTCGGCCTTGGCTATTTCATCGGCCAATTCAAATATCGCGGCTTTGGCTTGGGGCCGGTAACGGGGGCGCTTTTTGCCGGACTATTGATCGGCCAATTCGCGGAAGTGCCGGTCTCCGAAGTCGCGCGCTCCATCCTGTTTCTGCTGTTTCTATTCGGCATTGGCTATTCGGTTGGGCCGAAATTCCTGAGCGCGGTGAAGGGCGATGGGCTGCCCGGCATTGCCATTGGGATCATCGTGCCATTGACCGCCATGGCAACGGCGGTAATTGCCGCGCGCATGCTGGGGCTTGATGCTGGTTTCGCTGCTGGTTTGTTTTCCGGCGCCACCACGGAATCCCCGGCCATTGGCACGGCGGCTGAAGCGATCCGCGCGCTGCCACTGCCCAAGGAACAGCGCGATCAGATGATCAGCCACATCGCGGTTGCGGATGCGCTTTGCTATCTGTTCGGCGCCCTCGGCGTGATTTTGATGACAACTGTCATAGGCCCCGCAATCCTCCGCATTGATGTGGCGGCAGAAGCGCGCAAGCTTGAAGAAAAATACGGCATTACCCAAAAGCGCGCCGGCATTGCTTCCGCCTGGCGGCCCGTTGAAATCCGCGCCTATGCGATTGCGCCCGGTGCGGCGCTGACCGAAAAAACCGTGGCGCAGGCAGAGGCCATGGCCGCAGGCCAGCGCATTTTTATCCAGCGCATCCGGCGCGGCGATGCGCTGATGGAACCGCGCCCGGAATTGGTTTTGCAGGCAGGTGATGTTGTTGCGCTGGAAGCACGCCGTGATGTGCTGATTGAATTTCTAGGCGCTGACGTCCGAGAGGTTGAAGACAGGGAATTGCTGGATATCGCGGCGATGTCGCTTGAAGTTTATGTCGCGGGGTCCGCAGTCGTGGGGCGGAGCGTTGCTGAACTCGGCCAAGCGCCGGAAGCGCGGGGCGTTTTCCTGCGCCACATTCTGCGCAGCGGGCTTGAAGTGCCGATCAGCCCCGAAACCCGGCTTGAACGCGGCGATATCATTACCCTGATCGGAACTGAGAAGAATGTGGAAGCAGCCGCGGCGCTGGCCGGTGCCGCGATCCGCCAGAGTGACGCGACGGATTATGTGACGCTTGGGCTCGCGATTTTTGTCGGCGGGCTGATTGGCACGGTGGTGGGGGTGGATATTGCGGGCGCGCATATCGCGCTTTCCACCAGTGTGGGCACGCTGCTGGCGGGGCTTTTCATTGGCTGGCTGCGGTCTCGCCGGCCGCATTTCGCGCGCATTCCGGATGCGGCGATTTCCATGATGACCTCACTCGGCCTCGCGGCCTTTGTGGGCATGATCGGCCTGCATGCCGGCCCTGTATTTGTGGACGCGGTGCGCGAAGTGGGCTTTGGCCTGCTGCTTGCCGGGGTTTTCGTGACGCTGGTGCCGCAATTCCTTGGGCTATTCATCGGGCGCTATGTGCTGCGCATGAACCCGCTTCTGCTGCTGGGCGCGCTTTCCGGCGCGCAAACCATGACGGCGGCGCTGGCCGCATTGCAGGAAAAATCAGGCAGCCCGATTGCGGTGCTGGGCTATACTGCTGCCGTGCCCTTCGGGCATATCTTGTTGACCTCGGGCGGGACGGTGATTGTTTGGTTGATGAGTTGACGCTGCCTCACACCTGCGGCAGCGCCACCCCAACCAAAGCATCCCGCGTGATGATGGAAGCCAACTTCTCCGCACTCCAGCCTTCCGTCCCCTTGGGCCGCATCGGCAGGACCATCCAGCGATAATCCGCCGTGCTATCCACCACGCGGATTTCCATATCATCGGGCAATTGCGTGCCCCATTCCGCCAGCACCGCGCGCGGTTCGCGCACTGCGCGGGAACGATAGGCGAAGGATTTATACCAGCCAGGCGGGTAGCCCAGAAGTGCCCGCGGGTAGCAGGAACATAGCGTACAGACCACCAGATGATGCTGCTTTGGCGTGTTTTCCAAAACACCAAGTTCCGGCGCGCCGGCCATGGAAGCGCCCGCCGCCTCGGCAGCCGCCTTCCCGTCACGCATCAGCAGCGCGTAGTAATCAGGATCAGTCCAGGCGCGGGCCACCATGCGCGCGCCGATCTCGGGGCTCGCACGCTCCGTGATGGTTTGGCGTTCGGCGATTTCAGCCTCAGTCACCAGCCCTTTGGCGGAGAGTGCGGCAACCAACT
>JAPLOJ010000148.1 GCA_026400795.1 Alphaproteobacteria bacterium | reverse complement strand
GCAGCGTGACCAGCGCAAGCGCAGCCTGGATACGCTGCCCACGGAAAACTACCTGGAAGCTTCCATCGGGCGCGATATCGGCCATGGCTTCGGGCTTGATGTTGGCTACCAATATGGCCGGCAGTTGATCGAGGAATCCGGCCAGCTAGGCACAACCCATGCGGTGCTGGCGCGGCTTTCCTGGCGTGGCGGGTTCTGACGCTGAGCAGTTACCGCCCCAACCCGTCCCAGAATTCCTTGACCTTGGCGAAGAAGCCTTCGCTTTCCGGGCTGGTGCGCCCGCCCTTCTCAGCCTCGGCTTCGAATTGGTCCAGCAATTCGCGCTGCTTGGGCGACAGGTTCTGCGGTGTTTCCACCATGACCTGCACATACATATCGCCGCGCGCGGCTGACCGCAGCACCGAAAACCCCTTGCCGCGCAGGCGGAATTGATCGCCGGTCTGGGTGCCGGCGGGGATGGTCACTTTTGAACGCCCGCCATCAATGCTTGGCACTTCCACATGGCCGCCAAGGGCTGCCTGTGTCATCCGCAGCGGCACGCGCACCAGAATATTCGCGCCATCGCGCTGGAAAATCGGATGCGGCCGGACCGCGATATCCACGTAAAGATCACCCGCCGGCGCGCCGCGCTGCCCGGCCTCACCCTCGCCAGTCAGGCGAATGCGCGTGCCATCATCAACGCCGGCCGGGACCGAGACATTCAGGCTTCGTTCGCGCTGCACGCGCCCGGCGCCACGACAAATCTTGCAGGGATTTTTGATGCTGCGCCCAGCACCGCCGCAAGTGGGGCAGGTGCGCTCCACCAGGAAGAACCCCTGCTGCGCCCTGACCTTGCCGCTACCCTGACAGGTACCGCAATTCTGCACGCCAGATGCCGCACCGCCTTCCGCGCCAACCCCCTTACAGGCTTCGCAGGAAACGCTTGTCGCGAAGCGGATGGTCTTCTTCGCCCCGGAAAAGGCTTCTTCCAGAGAAACCTCCACCTGCGTGCGCAAATCCGCACCGCGCCCGGCTGCCGCGCGCTGACCACGCCCGCCGCCACCAAAGCGGCCGAACATTTCCTCAAAAATATCCTCGAACCCGCCGCCACCGAAGGGACCGCCGCCGCCACCACCACCGCCAGGCCCGCCCTGTTCAAAGGCAGCATGGCCGAAGCGGTCATAGGCCGCGCGCTTTTCGGCATCCTTCAGCACATCGTAAGCCTCATTCAATTCCTTGAACTTGGCTTCGGCTTCAGCATTCCCCTGATTGCGGTCAGGGTGCCATTGCATCGCGAGCTTGCGGTAGGTTTTCTTGAGGTCATCCTCGCCCGCATCGCGCGCGACGCCGAGAACCTCGTAATAATCGCGTTTTGCCATGATCGGGCTACCGTTTCGGACACAAGATTCCCCCTGGCGCCGAAAGGCACCAGGGAGAATTCTTGGTCAAAGGAGCTACCACCCCGAAGGGATCAGGAAGGCTTCTTCTTGTTCGGGTCCACTTCCTCGAACTCGGCGTCAACCACCTTGTCCTTGGAAGCGCCAGCCGCACCCGGCGCGCCTTCTTCGGGCTTCGGCGCAGCCTGTTCGGCCTTGTACAGCGCCTCACCCATTTTCATCGCAGCCTGGGAGAGCTTTTCAGAAGCTTCACGGATCGCATCGGCATCCTGGCCTTCCATGGCGGTGCGGGCAGCGGCCAAAGCCGATTCCACTTCCACCTTTTCAGCCGGCGGCACCTTGTCCCCGCTTTCATTCAGCGTCTTGTCGGTGGAATGCACCAGCGCATCAAGCTGATTGCGCGCTTCCACCGCTTCACGCCGCTTGCGATCCGCTTCCGAATTGGCTTCGGCATCCTTCACCATGCGTTCGATATCGGCGTCCGAAAGACCCGACTTCGCCTGAATGCGGATTTGCTGTTCCTTGCCGGTCGCCTTGTCCTTCGCGCTGACGCTAACAATGCCGTTCGCGTCAATGTCAAAGGTCACTTCCACCTGCGGCACGCCACGCGGCGCGGCGGGAATGCCGGTCAGGTCGAAAGTGCCAAGCTGCTTATTGTCGGCAGCCATTTCACGTTCGCCCTGATAGACCTTGATGGTGACCGCAGTTTGATTGTCATCCGCGGTGGAGAAGGTCTGGCTTTTCTTCGTCGGGATGGTCGTGTTGCGATCAATCAGGCGCGTGAAGACACCGCCGAGGGTTTCAATACCAAGGCTGAGCGGCGTCACATCCAGCAGCAGCACATCCTTGACATCGCCCTTCAGCACGCCGCCCTGAATGGCCGCGCCAATGGCGACGACTTCATCGGGGTTGACGTTGCGCGCGGGTTCCTTGCCGAAGAATTGGCGAACCGCTTCCACCACTTTCGGCATACGCGTCATGCCGCCGACTAGGATCACCTCATCCACCTCATTGGCGGCAAGGCCGGCATCCTTCAGCGCCTGACGGCAGGGCTCCAGCGTGCGGCTGATCAGATCATCCACCAAAGCTTCCAGCTTTGAGCGGGTGACCTTCATGACCAGATGCTTGGGGCCAGAGGCATCGGCGGTGATGAAGGGCAGGTTGACCTCGGTTTCCTTGGAAGAGGAAAGCTCGATCTTCGCCTTTTCCGCGGCCTCTTTCAGGCGTTGCAGCGCAAGTTTATCGCCGCGCAGGTCAATGCCCTGTTCCTTGCGGAATTCATCGGCCAGATAGTCAATGATGCGCTGATCGAAATCCTCACCACCCAGGAAGGTGTCACCATTGGTGGATTTCACTTCAAACACGCCATCGCCGATTTCCAGCACGGAAACGTCGAAGGTGCCGCCACCAAGGTCATAAACCGCGATGGTGCCGCCCTTCTTCTGTTCCATGCCGTAGGCCAGCGCGGCGGCCGTCGGTTCATTGATGATGCGCAGCACTTCCAACCCGGCAACGGTGCCGGCTTCCTTGGTGGCTTGGCGCTGGGCGTCATTGAAATAGGCCGGAACCGTAATCACGGCCTGGGAAACCTTCTCACCCAAATGGGCTTCGGCGGTTTCCTTCATTTTGGTCAGCACCATGGCGCTGATCTGCTGCGGCGCGTAGGTCTTGCCATCCACTTCAACCCAGGCATCGCCATTCGGCGCCTTGGTGATCGTGAAGGGGGCAAGCCCGATATCTTTTTGCACCATCGGGTCATCAAAGCGCCGCCCAATCAGGCGCTTCACCGCATAAAGCGTGCCCATGGGGTTGGTGACGGCCTGGCGCTTCGCCGATTGCCCGACCAGCCTTTCGCCATTCTTCGCAAACGCGATCATGGAAGGCGTAGTGCGCGCACCTTCGGCGTTTTCAATCACGCGCACATCCTTGCCTTCAAGAATGGCGACGCAGGAATTGGTGGTGCCAAGGTCGATGCCGATAACCTTACTCATCCGAGTTCTCCTCTACGGCGGATCGCGGCGGCCCAGAATGGCACCACGGCGATCCCCTAATGCTAAAACGATGGCCAAGCGCCACCGCGGATGGGGTTGCAGGAAGCCGCAGCCGAAGGGGCGCGGCGTTCACAGGGGGGATGTATGTAACAGCGCGGGGTGAGACAAGATGCCCCGGCCCGTTCTGTAGCAAAAAGACGGGTTAACGCGGCCCGCGGCGGCGGTTGCGGTCCAATTCCTCGGCGCTGAGCGCGAAGGAAACCCGCACGCGGAATTCCGCCGGGTTGCGCCCGGCAGGAAAGGTGATGGATTCGGGCGCGGTGGCGACCCGGGCGCGGGTCTGATTGCCCTCAAAGTTCACCGAAAGCAGCGCGTCCTTGCGCTGCACCAATTGGCTGTCATCGCCGCTGGTCACCGCCAGGAACCAGGGGAATTCCGCCCGATTGCCGCGCGTGGCGGGGCCGCGTTCCACATCCATCAGGACCGAGACCTTCACCTCGACCCCGCCGCCCCGGACGTAATCACAAGATGCATTCACCCCCGCGATGCGGCCATCCACCAGCATCGCGGCCAAATCCGGCGGCGCGCCGGGCCGGAAGCGGGTCAGATCCGCTCCATCAGCCAGGATCGTCACCCTTGGGCAGGGTGCCAGCACCTGCTCCTTGGTGGACGAACCGCAAGCCGCGACCAGCCCCGCCAGAACCAGAACCCCGAAGCGACGCATGCCGAAACCCCCTTTGACCCGAACGGGCTCGGGGCTACTCTGACCATTCTTCGCGTCGCGCCGCAACCCGTGGCCGACCCCATTCGATGGACCCCGCGCCCATGGCCTCTGCCAAGCCGCCCCTGAACCTTCTGCTCGCTGGCCCGCGAGGCTTTTGCGCCGGCGTGGACCGCGCCATCAAGATTGTGGAGGAAGCGCTGAAACGCCACGGCGCCCCGGTCTATGTGCGGCATGAAATCGTCCATAACCGCTTCGTGGTGGAAAGCCTTGAAAAACAAGGCGCGGTCTTTGTGGAGGAGCTCAGCGAAATCCCGAATGACGGCCAGCCAGTGGTGTTTTCCGCCCATGGCGTGCCGAAATCTGTCCCGGCCGAGGCAGCGCAGCGCATGATGTTCGCACTCGACGCCACCTGCCCGCTGGTGAGCAAAGTCCATCGTGAAGCCGAACACCATCATGAACATGGCCGCCATCTTTTCCTGATTGGCCATGCCGGCCACCCGGAAGTGATCGGCACCATGGGCCAATTGCCCGAAGGTGCGGTGACTTTGGTGCAGGATGCGGCGGATGCGCGCAGCGTTATGCGGCCCGAAGGCGCGACGCTTGCCTTCACCACGCAGACCACGCTTTCGGTGGATGACACGGCGGAAATCATCGGCATCCTGCAACAGCGCTTTCCCGAAATCCGAGGCCCCGCCAAGGAAGATATCTGCTACGCCACCACGAATCGCCAGGCCGCGGTGAAGGCGATTGCCGCGCGGTCCGATCTGGTGGTGGTGGTGGGCGCACCCAATTCATCCAACAGCCAGCGCCTGCGCGAAGTGGCGGAACGTAGCGGCGCCGGCCGCGCCGTGATGGTGCAGCGCGGTGCTGATCTTGATCTTTCCCTTGTGCAGGGCTGCAAGACCGTGGGTGTCACGGCCGGTGCCAGCGCGCCCGAAGTGCTGGTAGAAGAAGTGATTGCGCGGCTTCGTGAAGCCTATTCTTTGGAAATCGAGGAAGTGGTGGTGGCGGTGGAACAGATCACTTTCCGCCTGCCGCGCGGGCTCGCCGCCCAATAATGGCGGTATATACCGAGGTTTCGGATGAGGCGTTGCGCGCCTTCCTGGCCGATTACGCGCTTGGTGAATTGCTGGCCTTTCGCGGCATTGCCGAAGGTGTGGAGAATTCCAACTACGCGCTGAAAACCGAAGCCGGCGATTTCATCCTGACGCTGTATGAAAAGCGCGTGGACCCCGCTGAACTGCCCTATTTCCTCGGCCTGATGGAACACCTCGCGTCGCGCGGCATGGCTTGCCCCACGCCGGTGCATGGGCGGGATGGCGCGGCCTTGCGGGAATTGGCGGGGCGGCCGGCGGCGATTGTCACCTTCCTGCCCGGAATCTGGCCGCGCCGCGTGCGGCCAGAACACTGCGCGCCGCTCGGCAAGGCCATGGCGGAAATGCATCTGGCCGGGGCAGGGTTTGCGCTTAGCCGGCCCAATGCGCTCGGCCCCAAGGGCTGGGCGCCCTTGCTGGATGGCTGCCGCGCACGGGGTAATGAGGTGCAGCCCGGCCTGATTGCGGAACTGGACGCTGCCCTTGCTGGCATTCTGGCCGCCTGGCCAGCCGAGGGCAGCCTGCCGATCGGGCAAATCCACGCCGATCTTTTCCCCGATAATGCCTTTTTCCTGCCCGGCGCTGATGGCCAGCCGCGCGTGTCCGGCGTGATTGATTTCTATTTCGCCTGCACGGATCTTTTCGCCTATGACATCGCTGTCTGCCTGAATGCCTGGTGCTTTGAGCCGGATTATTCCTTCAACGTCACCCGCGCGCGCGCCATGCTGGGCGCCTATCGCGCCATTCGCCCCTTGTCAGATGCTGAATTGGCAGCCCTTCCCGTGCTGTGCCGCGGTGCGGCGCTGCGCTTTTTGCTAACCCGGCTGTATGACTGGACCCACACGCCCGAAGGCGCGCTGGTGACCCGGAAGGACCCGTTAGAATATCTGCGCAAGCTCAGGTTCTTCAGCGGCGCCGAAACGCTTTCGGCCTTTGGCCTGTGACCGGCAGCGCGGACCCGCGCCCCTTGGTCGAGATTTGGACCGATGGCGGCTGCAAACCCAACCCCGGCCCCGGCGGCTGGGCCGCCATTCTGCGCTTTGGCGAGCATGAGCGGGAACTTTAGGGGAATGAGGCCGAGACCACCAATAACCGCATGGAACTGACCGCGGCGCTGAAAGCGCTTGAGGCGCTGAAAAAACCCTGCCGCGTGGCCTTGCATACGGATAGCGAATATCTGCGCAACGGCATCAGCCGCTGGATCCATGGCTGGGTGCGCGCCAATTGGCGCAATGCGGCGAAGGAGCCGGTGAAGAATTTGGATTTGTGGCAAGGCATTCTGGCCGCCGCCAAGCCGCATGAGATTGAATGGCGCTGGGTGCGCGGCCATGCCGGGGACCCGATGAATGAACGCGCCGATGCGTTGGCGACGGTGGCGCGGGACGCAGCTTCGAGAGGTTGAGCTTGCCCAAACCCTACCCTGGCGAGTATATCAATCCAGCGGCGCGGGCGTAGTTCAGAGGTAGAACGTCAGCTTCCCAAGCTGAATGTCGGGGGTTCGATTCCCCCCGCCCG
>JAPLOJ010000136.1 GCA_026400795.1 Alphaproteobacteria bacterium | reverse complement strand
GCCAGGATTTTCACAAACCCATCCATATCGCCCATGGCGCGCGCGCGGCCATTCGCAGTGAAGGGGAATTTCCCGATCTTATAGGCAACACCTCGGGCCTTGAGTTGTTCTTCGGTTTCACCCACCGAAGCGACTTCCGGCCAAGTATAAACCACACCCGGAATGGTGCCGTAATTCAGATGCGGCTTCTGCCCAGCCAGCATTTCCGCGAGCGCCACACCTTCTTCTTCTGCCTTATGCGCCAGCATCGGCCCCGTAATCACATCGCCAAGCGCGTAGATGCCCGGCACATTGGTGGCGTAATGGCCATCAACCTTGATGCGCCCACGCTCATCCAAAGCGACACCAACCTTATCCAGCCCAAGCCCGGCCACATAAGGCCGGCGCCCAATCGCGACCAGCACGACATCGGCGATCATTTCTTCCGCCGCACCACCGGCAGCGGGTTCCAACTTCAGCGTGACACCCTTCTTTGACTTCGCCGCACCCATCACCTTGGTCTTGAGCTTTGTCTTGATCCCCTGCTTCGCCAGGATGCGTTCAAACGCCTTGCCCACTTCCAGATCCATGCTGGGCACCAGGCGATCCAGGAATTCCACCACCGTCACTTCCGCACCCAAACGGCGCCAGACGCTGCCCAATTCAAGACCGATATAGCCACCACCAATCACCACTAGATGCTTCGGCACTGCGGCCAGTTCCAGCCCGCCGGTGGAGGTCACGATCTGCTTTTCATCAACCTCCACGCCCGGCAGGGGAATGCTCTCACTCCCGCTCGCGATCACAATGTGCTTTGCGGCGTAGTCCTTGCCGGCGACGCTGACCGTGCCAGGCGCGGTAATGCTGCCCTCACCCTTCAGCCAGGTGACCTTGTTCTTGCGGAACAGGAATTCAACACCCTTCACATTGGCGCCAACCACTTCACTCTTGCGCGCCTGCATGCGCGCCAGATCAAGCTGCACCGCACCCACACTCACGCCATGGTCGGCGAATTTATGCTGCGCTTCTTCAAAAACTTCCGAGGATTGCAGCAGCGCCTTGGACGGGATGCAGCCGACATTGAGGCAGGTGCCGCCCAAAGTCTCACGCTTTTCTACGCAGGCGACCTTCATGCCCAGCTGCGCGGCGCGGATGGCGCAGACATAGCCGCCGGGGCCGGCGCCAATCACGATCACATCAAAAGCATCACTCATGGTCAGGCGTCCTCAACTTTTGTCTTTTCGCTACCCTGTTTGGACCGGTCGGGCGGGCCGATCAAGTCATGGGAATAGGACTTGGGTTTTGCGCGCTTTCCCCCCTATCCTGCCCAGGCAAGCGGCGCCGGCAGATGCGCCCTGGGGAGGAAAATCATGACCAACACCACCGATATTTCACGTCGCGGCTTGCTGGCCTTAACCGGCGCTGCCCTGGCCACGCCGGGCCTTGCCCTGGCGCAAGGGCGCTACCCGGATCGGCCCATCCAGCTTGTGGTGCCCTGGCCCGCCGGCGGTTCCGCAGATGCTCAGTTGCGGTCCATTTCCGAACTGGTCGGCAGGGCGCTTGGCCAGCCTATGGTAGTGCAAAACCGCCCGGGCGCCGGCGGCACGCTTGGGGTGCTTACCGTGGCGCAACAGGCGCGGCCCGATGGCTATACGCTCACCCAAATGCATCTTTCCGTGCTGCGTCGGCCCTGGATGATGCGCACACCCGGCTGGGACCCGATTGGCGATTTCACGCATATCATCGGCATGACGGGCTGGCTGTTTGGCACTGCCGTCAAGGCCGATAGCCCGCTCAAATCCTGGCAAGACCTGCTTGCCTATGCCCGCGCCAATCCTGGCAGGCTGACTTATTCCACCAGTGGCATCGGCACCACCAATCATTTGGCCATGGAAAGCATTCAGGAGATCGAGAAAATCAGCCTGACGCACGTGCCTTTCCGCGGCGCCAATGAAGGTGTCACCGCCGTGCTGTCCGGCCAGGTGGATATGATCTGCGATAGCTCCACCTGGGCGCCCAATGTGGAAGCCGGGCAGATGCGGGCCCTTGCGGTATGGAGCGCGGAACGCGCCCCACGCTTCCCCGCCGTGCCGACGTTGAAGGAGCTTGGCTATGATATGGTTGTCGCATCTCCCTACGGTGTCAGCGGCCCGAAGGGCATGGACCCCGGCATTGTGCGTGTTTTGCATGATGCAATGAAGGACGCGTTGTTCAGCCCCGAAAACACGCGCATCCGGAGCCAATTCGATATGCCGCTGGTGTATCAAGATACGGAAAGCTACCGCCGCTTCATCGTGGAACGTGTCGAATACGAAAAGACCATGGTGCGCCGCCTTGGCCTGACGCTGGATGGCTGAGGGCTGCGCCATGGTGACATTCCATCGTCGCGCCGCACTTGGGCTTGGCGCGAGCCTTTTGGCCGCACCAGCCCTTGGACAAGGCCGCTTTCCCAATCGGCCTATCCGCTTCCTGATCCCCTGGGCGCCCGGAGGATTGCTTGATGGCTTCATGCGCCTTCAAAATGAGTTGTTCCTGCAGGAATATGGTCAATCCGTCATTATTGAAAATCGCCCCGGCGCGCGCGGCACGCTGGCTGCCCAGCAATTGCTGACGCAAGCCAGGCCAGATGGATATACGATAGCGCATCACCACCTATCAGTGATCCGCCATCCCTTTCTCACCAAGCGCCCAACATGGGACCCGGTGAATGACTTCACGTATATCATGCAGCAGACAGGCTTCATCTTCGGCCATGTCGTGCATCCTGCCTCCGGGTGGAATTCGCTCAAGGATATGTTTGCGGAAGCGCGGCGACGGCCCGGGGAATTGACCTATGGCACTTCGGGCATCGCCACTTCCAATCATCTCGCCATGGAAGAACTTTGCGAAAAAGAGGGCGTCGAAATGATCCATGTGCCCTATCGCGGCACATCGGAAAACATCACGGCGCTGCTCGCGCGCCAGATTGACTGCATCGCCAATTCCAACTCCTGGGCGCCGAATGTGGAAGCAGGGCAGTTGCGATTGCTGGCAGTGTGGACGCGTGAAAGGCTTGGCGCCTTTCCCAATGCGCCAACCCTGCGCGACTTGGGCTATGACATGGTGGTTACCTCACCCTACGGGATAACCGGCCCCAAAGGCATGGATCCCGAGATAACCGAATTCCTGCATCAGGCCTTCAAAAAGACCCAGCATCATCCGCTGGTTCAGGAATATATGAAGAAACACG
>JAPLOJ010000254.1 GCA_026400795.1 Alphaproteobacteria bacterium | reverse complement strand
GGATACGCGCTGGTTCCGTTCCCCCTTGCGCATCACGGATATGCGCGGCGCGCCCGGACGGGAACGCTATCTGCCTGATGATGATCCGGCAAAGACCATACTAGGCGAAGCGCAATGGGCCTGGCTTGGCCAGTGCCTGCAAGAACCGGCGGAGCTGCGCTTGATTGTTTCTTCCATCCAGGTCGTGGTGGAAGGCCATGGCTGGGAAAGATGGGGCAACCTCCCGCGCGAACGCCAGCGGCTTTATGATCTGATCGCCAGCACCAAGGCGCGGGGCGTGGTATTTCTATCCGGCGATCGGCATATCGGCGCGCTTTATCGTGAAAGCCAGGGTTCAGCCTATCCGCTGACTGAAATCACCTCAAGCGGAATCAACCGGCAATTTGTGAATGCGCGGGAACAAGGCCCCAATCGCCTTGGGGAACTTTATCCGCGCGTCAATTTCGGCACGCTGGAGATGGATTGGCAGAACAAGCGCGTGGCCTTGGCGCTGCGTGATGAGGAAGGCACGGTGCAGCGCCATGTCTTACTCGCGCTGGATGATTTGCGCGCAAGTTAAGCGGGGGGTGATGGCGGCAGCAGCACCGCCATCACCAAGCGACCATCAATTGATGCGTAGATTAAGGCGACGGATTACCGCCCCTTCTTCTTCGATAATCTTCTCCACTGAAGCGCGGTAATCCTCGCTGTTTTTGTAGATCAGCGGCATGTCGAAGCGTTCCAGCGCGGTGGTATGCACGGGATCATACAGTGCCTGCTTGAAGCCATCATGCAGCACTTTGACAATGCCGGGATCAACACCCTTGGGCGCGGCAATGCCATAGGGTGAGGTGGAGACGATGTTGATGCCGCTTTCGACAAGCGTCGGCGCATCCGGGTAGCGCTTGGCGCGTTGTTCGCCCCAGGTGCAAAGCAAGCGAAACTGCCCGCCATCCACCAATGGCGCCCAAGAGGTTGAATCGACCATCGCCTGAGTCTGCCCGCTCAGCAGCGATTGCGCATTATCCGCGCCGCCCCGGAAGGGCACATGCAGAAATTCAATACCACGCTCCAGCGCAATACGTTCCATGGTGATGTGAAGCGTGGTGCCAACGCCAGGCGATCCATAAGCGACCTTGCCGGGATTGGCCTTCGCATAAGCCAGGAATTCTTCCCAATTCTTCCAGGGGCTATCAGCCTTCACCACCACACCGAAAAGATAGCCCGTGAGGTGAATGATATAGGTGAAATCCTTCATCGGGTCCCAGGTCGGTCGGCTCGACATCATTGGGAAGCGGAAGACAGTGATGGGCAATTGGCCGACCATGTAGCCATCGCCGCGCTGTTCCTGCGCCATGGCCGCCGCGGCCAAGGTGCCGCTGGCGCCGCCGCGATTGTCAATAATCACCTGCTGGCCAAGATAGCGCGACCCCGCTTCAGCCAAGGCACGCAATTGGCCATCGGTGGAACCGCCTGGCGGCCAGGGCACGATCAGGCGAATAGGGCGATTGGGAAAGCCAGATTGCGCGATGGCGGGCGTTGCAAGCAGCCCCGCAGCGGCAGTCAAGGCAATGCGGCGTGTCAGTTTCATTTCTTCCTCCCGGTTTTGGCGCGGCGCTGGCATGGCCCACGCTATTTCATGTTCAGTCTAACATCGGACAGCACGTCAGGACTATGGCTGCGCCTCTGCCCAACACCTGGCCCTTGCATCTGCAATGCGCTGGTTGATGGCGGTAATGGCCGCACGATCCTGCGCCAGGCTATCGCGCCGGCGCGCTAGCAGCGCTGCCATGGCCTCCGGCGCTGGGCCACCTTGCACGCTGCGCCCGATCAGGTTCTCTGCCGGATCAAGTGCGGCGCGCAGCTTCGCGGCGGGAATATGCAATGCTTTGCCGAACAGAACTAGCGCGGCTTCATCCAAAGCAGCGCTTGAAATGCTCTCTGCCGTGCGGCCTTCGGCCAAGGCATCGCGCACGACAATGGCAACGATATTGTGCGCCATGCGGAAACTAAGCCCGGTTTCCCGCACAATCACATCGGCCAATTCGGTGGCCGAGCCAAAACCCTCGCGCGCCGCATTTTCCATGCGGCCCTTGTTCAGGCTGATGCCCTGCATCACTTCCTGGAACAAAGCGAGGATGCGTCGGCTGCGCAACGCAGCATCCAGCACAGGTTCATTCACCGCCGTCACCGCATCATTCACATCGGCGAAGGCAGTGTTCTTGGTGCAAGCCATGGCGGCGTGATGCGCACCCTGCACCATTGCTGCCGCTGCCTTCAAATGTTCGAGCGCCACGGGGTTTTTCTTCTGCGGCATGATGCTGGAAACCGCCGAATGGCGATCCGCCAATTCGACAAAACCATATTCCCAGCTGCCCCAATTCTGCATATCGGTCGCTAGGCGCGACAGCAGCATCATCATCACGGCCATGGCCGAAGCGGCTTCCAGCGCATCATCGCGCGATGAAACGGCATCATAGGCAAGTTCCAGCGGCGCAGCGAAGCCGAGCGCATCGGCGACCCACGCGCGATCAAGCGGGAAGGCCGTGGTGGAAAGCGCGCCCGCGCCCAGGGGACAAAGATCGCAATGTGCCAGCGCGCCCATCAGCCTTTGATGATCGCGCGCCAGCGCATCCGCCGCGGAGGCCAGCCAATAACCAAAGGTGATGGGCTGAGCGTGCTGGCCATGCGTATAGCCAGGCATAATGGTGGTGATGTGTTCTTCAGCAAGCGCCAGCATTGTCTGCCGCAGATCGGCAAGCAGCCCAAGCAGCGCCAGCAATTCCGTGCGCAACGCCATGCGCCAGGTGGTTGCGTTCAGATCGTTCCGGCTGCGCCCGGTATGCAGCCGCCCGCCAATGTCGGGGCCAAGTTTTTGGATGATGAGTTTCTCGACATAGGAATAGAGATCTTCCTGCCGATAATCCACCGGCACCGCATCCGGCCCGGCATCCGCCATAGCAATGATTTCCGGCAGGATCCGCGCCGTGGCATCGCGGGCGATGATGCCTTGGCGTTCCAGCATCAGCCCATGCGCCAGATGCACCCACATCTCATGCTGAAAGACATAATGCTGCGCCCGCGCGACTGACCCGTGATAATAGCTTTCCACCAATAATGGCGAAGGCGGTTCCTTCACCCTTTCGCGTAAATTCACCGCCTCCGTCATTTTCAACCTCTCTCAGGGACGCT
>JAPLOJ010000109.1 GCA_026400795.1 Alphaproteobacteria bacterium | reverse complement strand
GGCTATGCGCCCAAGGCAGCCGAATAAGTTAAAGGTGCTTCCAGGGGGTTAGCGTGTGTTGCGTTCACATGAGTTCACGCAACCCGCTCTACACATTTGTTTTTCGAGCATCTTCACCCGTTCAGATGATTCCATCTGAACGTGATCTGCTCTGAGGCCGCGCCATGTCCTCCGCCACGCTCGCTGGCTGCGGCGCGCTGATCCTGTGGGCGTTTCTCGCTTTGCTGTCGCGGATGGCTGCCGGGATCCCGCCGCTGCAGCTTACCGCCATGGGCTTCGCCATCGGCGGCGGGGTTGGGCTGGCCGTGGTGTTGGCGCGCGGGCAGGCCGCGGCGCTGCGCCAGGGGCCGCTCGCCTGGGCGCATGGCGTGGGCGGGCTGTTTGGCTATCACACGCCATAGCTTTCGGTCAGTGCCGTCGCCTCCGCCATGGCCTCGATCGCCAGCGCGATCATCATGTTGCCGGCAAGCTTCGCCGCGTTGGCGCGCTGCGGCTCGGCCCCGTGCGGCTCGGCGGGGTGGCGCTCGGCTTTGCCGGCTGCGCCCTGCTTGTGGGCCCCGGCGCGTCCTTCCCGCCGGAGGCGCTGGCCGGCTTCATCGCCGCTGCGGGCTGCGCGGTGGTCTGGGCGATCTATTCGGTCACGGCCGGCACGCCGCGCCTCGCCCGCGTCCCGACCGAGGCGGTGGCGGGCTTCTGCCTGGCGACGGCGGCGCTGGCCACTGTGCTGCACCTAGGCCTTGAGGCCACCGTGGCGCCGAATGCTTGGCAATGGCTGACGGTGCTGCTGCTCGGCCTGGGGCCGGTCGGCGCGGCCTTCTTCTTGTGGGATGTCGGGATGAAGCGCGGCGATCCGCGGCTGCTTGGCACGCTGGCCTATGCCGTGCCGGTCGCCTCAACCCTGCTGCTGATCGCCGCCGGAGAGGGCGAGCTATCCTGGCGCGCCGCGCTGGCGACGTTGATGGTCGCCGGCGGTGGCTTCATCGCGGCGCGGGCGAGGTAGCCAGCCTGGCTTTGGCAGCGGCAGAACGCCGTGCAGATGCTTCGCGATGTTGCGCGACCAGGGCAGGTCCGGCATCCTCGGACCACCGTTGCGTAGGCAAAGACAGCCAACAGCAACAAACAAACGGAGCGAAACAATGGATGGCACCCCGAAACTCGCCTGCCCCTGGGATCGGACAGAGGAATCCCTCGGCAATGTTGTTGAATTGCAGCATGTCAATCTGCAAGTGCCGGATCAGTTGAAGGCAACCGCCTTCTACATCAGCGCGCTTGGCCTGACGCGTGACCCGTATTTGATGACGGGCATTGATAATATGTGGGCCAATGCCGGCATCAGCCAATTCCATTTGCCAAGCGGCCCCGCGCAGGTATTGCGCGGCACAACGGGCTTGGTGTTGCCGGATCGCGCGCAATTGCTGCATCGGCTGGATCGCGCACGGCGCTGGTTGGAAGGCACGCAATATGCCTTCGTTGAAGCGGAAGATCATGTGGATGTGACCTGCCCCTGGGGCAATCGCATGCGCTGCCATA
>JAPLOJ010000207.1 GCA_026400795.1 Alphaproteobacteria bacterium | reverse complement strand
GCTTGCCCAAACCCTACCCTGGCGAGTATATCAATCCAGCGGCGCGGGCGTAGTTCAGAGGTAGAACGTCAGCTTCCCAAGCTGAATGTCGGGGGTTCGATTCCCCCCGCCCGCTCCACTCCCCCCACCGCTTGCGTCCCGCCCCACTTCCGGCAGGATGGGCCCCATCATTGGGGGAGTAATCCATGAATATCACCTTGAACGGGCGCGCTGCGCTTATCACCGGCGGGTCCAAGGGCCTCGGCCTTGCCATGGCGAAGATGTTTGCTGAATCGGGCGGGCATGTCGCCATTGTGGCGCGTGGGGCGGAAAGCCTTGCCAAGGCGGAAGCGGAAATCCGCGCCGCCGCGCCGGGTGCGAAGGTTGCTGCGATTGCCGCTGATATCCGCACCGCTGAAGGCTGCGAAGCCGCCTATGCTGCGGCGGTCAAGGGCCTCGGCCAGGTGGATATTCTGATCAATAATGCTGGCACATCCCAGCGCGGCGGCTTCCTGGAAGTGACAGATGCGCTTTGGCAGGATGATCTGGACCTGAAGCTTTTCGCGGCCATCCGGTTTTGCCGGCTGGCACTACCCGGCATGCGGGATCGCAAATGGGGCCGCATCATCAATGTGCTGAATATCGGCGCCAAAGCACCGCTTGGGGGGTCCACGCCTACCTCAGTGTCTCGCGCTGCGGGCATGGCGCTCACCAAGGCCATGGCGAATGAATTTGCGCCGCATAATGTGCTGGTGAATGCCATGCTGGTCGGCATTATCGAAAGCGATCAATGGGTGCGCCGCCATGCATCCGAACAGCGCAACATCACGTGGGAGGATTGGAAGGCTGAACAAGGCAAGGCCGTCCCCCTCGGGCGTATCGGCAAGGCCGAGGAATTCGCCTCCATGGCTTTGCTGCTCGCCAGCGAACAGGGCGGCTTCATCAGCGGCACCGCCATCAATGTGGATGGCGGCAAAAGCCCCGTGGTTTAGCCGGGCAGGTCACGCGCCTGCTGCGGGCTCCCGCGGCAGGGCGAAAACTCCGCTGGCACGCAGCACAGGCTTGCCATCGGCCATGCAGACGCCTTGGGCGAATACCAGCGTGCGGGTGCGGCGCAGCAGTACCGGTTCGCATTGCAGCCAGGTGCCAAGCAGCGCAGGCGCCAGATAGTCCGAATTCAGGCTGATGGTGGTAAAGAACCCCGTCACCCCGGCCAGATTGAAACCACCAATGCCCAAGGCGAGGTCCGCAAAAGTCGCCAACATGCCGCCATGGGCCATGTCCTTGCTGTTGCAGTGGCGCTTTTCAATGCGCAGCCCGAAGGCAAGCGGCCCGTGATCTCGGCGGATCATGATGGGGCCTATGGGTTCCAGAAAGGGGCCTCCGGCGGGGCGCGGCACGAAGCCTTCCGGAATGGCGGGGGCAACAAGGTTATCCAAGGCAGGCAACTTTCGGCTGAATGGGGCGGGAAGCTCTATACCGGAAGCCCGCCCAGGGAAACGCCCGAAGCCCCTGCCTTGGCTTTGCCCCGATTTATCCCTAAGCCCCGCGCGATGCGGAGCGATGATTGACCATGAACGCCAATTCCCCCCTGATCCTGCCTGTGATCCTGTCCGGCGGCACCGGCACGCGGCTTTGGCCGCTTTCGCGCGAAAGCTACCCGAAGCAATTCTGGCCGCTGGCTTCAGACAAGACCATGCTGGCGGAAACCGCCGCGCGGGGTTCTGGCGCCGGTTTCCTGCCGCCGATGGTCGTTTGCAATGAAGCGCATCGCTTCCTGGTCGCCGAGCAATTGCGCGACAAGGGCGCTGCCATCGTGCTGGAGCCAGTGGGCCGCAATAGCGCGCCCGCCATCGCGGCCGCCGCGTTGCTCGCCGAGGAAACCGCGCCTGGTGCTGTGCTTTGGTTCATGGCCGCGGATGCGGCGATTGGCGATGTGGCTGCGCTGCAAACAGCGCTGGCCAAGGCCGCCGCTGCAGCGCAAGCGGGTGCGATTGTCACTTTCGGCATGCAGCCCACCGCGCCGGAGACCGGCTATGGTTATATTGAAACAGGCGAAGCCCTGGCAGGTAGCGAAGGTGTGCAGCGTATCGCGCGCTTCGTGGAAAAGCCCGATGCCGCCCACGCTGCGCAGTTCGTCAAAACCGGCCGGCATTTGTGGAATTCCGGCATGTTTGTCGCCACCGCCGCGACCATGCTGGCGGAACTTGAAACCCATGCACCAGAGGTACTGAAGGGTGTCCGCGCTGCCGTGGCCGGCGCCACCCGCGATGGGGATTTCATTCGGCTTGAAGCCGCTGCCTTCACCGCCACACCTTCCATCAGCATTGACTACGCGGTGATGGAACGCACGCAAAAATCCGCCGTAGTGCCGGCTTCCATCGGCTGGTCCGATATCGGTTCCTGGGCCGCGCTGTGGGAAATTCAACCGAAGGATGCTGCGGGCAATGCCACGCATGGGCCGGTGGCCTTGGTGGATGCCAAGAATTGCTATGTGCGCAGTGAAGGCATCCTCACCGGCGTGATCGGGCTGGAAAACGCCGTGGTGGTGGTGACCGATGATGCCGTGCTCGCCATGCATCGGGACCACGCGCAGGATGTGAAAAAGCTGGTGGATCAGTTGAAGGCGCGCGGCGCCAAGGAAGCCACTGAACATCGCCGCGCCTATCGCCCCTGGGGCCATTACGAAGGCCTGATCATGGGGGATCGCTTCCAGGTCAAGAAGATCGAAGTCCGCCCCGGCGCCAAGCTTTCCCTGCAAAAGCACTTTCATCGCGCCGAGCATTGGGTGGTGGTCTCCGGCACTGCCATTGTGCAGCGCGACGGGGAGGAAATCATGCTGCGGGAGAATGAAAGCGTCTATCTGCCGCTCGGCTGCATCCATCGCATGGAAAACCCGGGCAAGATCCCGCTGACGCTGATTGAGGTGCAGTCCGGATCCTACCTTGGCGAAGATGATATTGTGCGCTTTGAGGATACTTACGGGCGGAGTTGATTTTTATCATGTCCTCGCCGGGGTGAATGGTACAGCTTGCGCGCTTTGCAGGGGGAATTCTGCATGGCCGAGCATCCCGAAGCGCATCATCACCGCCGACATATCCATTTGCGCACAGCCCTGTCGCGCGCGCGGAAAAGGCGGCGGAGTGAAGGCCCGGCGCCGCCGCTGACGCTCGGCGAAAGGCTTTCCGACCTGGTGGCGGCAATAGTCGGGTCCTGGCGCTTTATCCTAATCCAGTCCGGGCTATTGGTGGCCTGGCTGATCGCCAATGCAGCCTTTGGCGGTACTGCCTGGGACCCCTATCCCTTCATCCTGCTGAACCTAATGCTGTCCTTCCAGGCGGCCTATACTGCGCCGATCATCATGATGAGCCAGAACCGCCAGTCAGATATAGACCGCATCCGGTCCATTGCCGATTACCAGGTGAATATCCGCGCCGAGGCTGAAATCAGCCTGCTGCATGAAAAACTGGACCTGCTGCGCGAACAGCAGGTGGCGGAGCTGATCTCGCTGCTCAAGGCATCCCTTGGCCGTATCGAGGCGCTGGAAAACCGTATGCTGCCGAACCCGCCGTCGGTCCCCTGAAAATCACCCTTCGACTGGACCCCCAGATATGCAAGACTACCGATCGGCTTTGGCACCCGCTGCGGCCGATGGGTGAGGGGCGCTTGGATGGAATGGATACTGCAAACCCTGATGATGATGGGCGCCGCGGCTGCGTCCATTTTCATCCAGCGCGACTCCCCGAATTTCGAAGTTGTCCAGGGCATGATGGCCATTCTGGCGCTGGTCGGCTGCGTGCTGCTAATCACCTTCGCCTTCCGGAAAAAATAATCGCATGACGGATCTTCGCGCCGCATTGGAAGAAGCCCGCCGGGGGCTGCTTGATCTTTCCACGCGCAATCGGCTGCTGTCCCTGCCGAAGCCCGGCACATCTCGCGGCGTCATGATTATTGATGATGAGGATGCGGATTTCGTCCTTGGTGCGCTGCAAGCGGGCCGTGCCTTTGGCTTTGAAGCCTCGGCCGCCGCGCCCGAAGCCGCGCCGGAAGAAGCCAGCCCTGGCAAGCCGCGCCGTGCGCGTTCCACCAAGGTGAAGGTGGAAGGCATCAGCGCCGCTAAGGCTGACGCAGCGCGCGAAGACTATCAGCGCGATGATAAGCTGCGTGTGCAATTGCCGCCGACAGACCTTGTGCGCCGGCTGCGCGACATCATGCAGGATGCACGCACGGCACGCGAGGAAACTGGCGTGCCCACGCTTTACCTGGCGCTCGGCGCACTGATCTGGCGCGATCCTGCGACACCCGAGACCGAACGCCGCGCACCACTCGCGCTGCTGCCGGTGGCCTTGGAGCGCGAAGGGGTATCGCAGAATTTTAAGCTGCGCGGCGCGGCGGGCGATATCGCGGAAAATCTGTCGCTCCGCGAAATGCTCAAGGTAAATTTCAAAGCGACGCTGCCGGATTTAGATGCTGAGGCCTATACGCCGACCGCCTGGGCGGAAGCCGTCGCAGCGCTGGTGGCGGAGCGCGCAAATTGGCGCGTGGAGGCGGATGCGCTCGCGATTGGACTATTCTCCTTCGCCAAATTCCTGATGTGGCGCGACCTGGGGCCTGAGGAAAATCCGGGCCTGGCCGATCACCCCATAGTGCGCGCGCTGGTGGGTGGTGAGGCGCTATCGATCCCGCCGGTTTTTGCCGATGACGCCGATGTGGATGTGGAAATACCGGTGGAGCGGCTTGATCACGTAATGGATGTGGATGGCAGCCAGGCTTTGGCGGCGGAAGCCGTCAGGCGCGGCGGTCATGTGGTGATCCAGGGCCCGCCCGGCACCGGCAAAAGCCAGACCATCAGCAATATCATCGCCCAGGCCGTGCTGGATGGGCGGAGCGTTTTGTTCGTAGCCGAAAAGCTCGCCGCGCTGGAAGTGGTGAAGCGTCGGCTGGAGAGTATTGGCCTTGGCGCCGCCTGCCTGGAATTGCATTCGGAAAAGCAATCGAAGCGCGCGGTGCTGGATGAATTGCGCGCGACACTTTCCCTGCCCATGCCGCCCAAGCCGGAACGTGATGCGGTGGTGCGTCGCCTTGGGTCGCTGCGCGGGCGGATCAATCGCCATGCGGCGGCGATGCGCGGAACGGTTGGCGCTTCGGGCCTTGCGCTGCATCAGGTGATAGGCGCGCTGGTTGGCTTGCGGCAGCGCGGTATTGCGGCGCCGGATTTTTCCGTGAATGTCACGGAATGGGACGCGGCGGCGATTGAAGCGCGCCGTGATGCGGTCAAGCTGCTGGCCGGCTATGCGGCAGAAGGCGGCGCGCAAAGCCCCTGGCGCGGCGTGATGGCCGATATCGGCCCCGCCGATGCGGATCGCCTGCTGGGGCGGCTGCCCGGTTGGATTCGTGCCTTTGCCGCGGCAGGTGCGGCGCTTGGCGCCGAGGCTGGACCGAAGGCGGCGGAGGGCGCGCTTGCCTTACGCCCGGCCTTGCTCGCGGCTCCGGTACATGACGCGGCGGCACTTAAGCATGAAGCCTGGGCTGGGGATGTGGCACCGCTGGAAGCTTTGGTGCAGGCGCTGGGCGCTTTGCAGAAAGCCAAGGCCGATCCTCAGCTTTTGCCGGGCGCTTTGGATGTCGCGGGCATAGCGGAAGTGCGCGCCACGCTTGCGGAAGCGGGTGGGGTTTTCGGCTTTCTGTCCGGTGCGCGGCGTGATGCCAAGACGCTGGCAGCGCGCATTGCGCGTGATGCGGAAAACCCGCTGCCGGCACTTGATGCCGCGCTGGCCGGGCAGGCCGCGCGTGAGGCCTTGCGCCAGGGTGATGCAATGGGCCGCGCGGCTTTCGGTACGCTCTGGCAGCATGAGGCGAGTGATCCCGCGCCGCTGGCGGCCCTGCTTGCCTGGCGCAAAACTCATGGCGCGGCGGCGCTGACTGCCTTGGCAAATGGCGCCACGCCGGCCGAAGCCGCGCCGCTGCAAGCCGCACTCGATGCTTTTCAGGAATTGCAGCAGGCAACGAAGCTTGATGTGCGCATCGCGTTTGGCGCGGATGAACCCGCCTTTTCCGCACTTGCCACACGCTTGGGCGATTGGGCTGCGGCGCCGGAAGCGCTTGATGCCTGGCTTGGCTGGCGCCGCGCTGCAGCCTCGGCTGCGGGGCTGGAGCCTTTGCTGGAACGTCTGGCGGATGGCCGCGTCGCGCCCGAAGCGGCGGAGGATGTGTTTTCCTTCGCGTTGCATGAAGCCTTGCTCCGCGCTGCCATGGCGCAGCATCCTGAACTCGCGGCTTTTGATGGTGCGGCGGCGGATCGGTTGGTTGAGGATTTCCGCGAAGCCGATCGCGCACGTATTACGCTGACCCGTGCGGAAGCGGCCTATGCCCATGCGCAGCGCGTGAAGGAAGTGCGCGATGGCGCGCCGGGGATGACGGTTCTGCGCGGTGAGATGGAAAAGAAGCGCGGCCATTTGCCGGTGCGCGAATTGCTTTTGCGCGCTTCCCAGGCAGTGCAAAAAGCCAAGCCGATTTTCATGATGAGCCCGCTTTCGGTCGCGCAATTCCTGAGCCCACCGCATGGGCTGAAGCCCGGGCTTTCGTTTGATCTGCTGGTCATTGATGAAGCGAGCCAGGTGGAGCCTGTGGATGCGCTCGGCGCCATTGCGCGCTGCCGGCAGGTGGTGGTGGTGGGTGATGACAAGCAAATGCCGCCCACGCGCTTCTTCCAGCGCATGACGGGTGAAGAAGGCGAAGAAACCGCTGAAAACGCCACCGATGTTGTGGCGGCGCGGGATGTGGAAAGCATCTTGGGGCTTTGCAATGCGCGCGGTCTGCCATCGGCCATGCTGCGCTGGCATTATCGCAGCCGACATGAAAGCCTGATCGCGACATCAAATGCGGAATTCTACGATGGCCGGCTTTTCATTCTGCCATCGCCGCGCGCACGCTCTGCCGCGCTTGGGCTTTCACTGCGGCGTGTTGAAGGACGGTTTGATACGGGCGGCACCGGCACCAATGCCGAAGAAGCGCGCGCGGTGGCGGAAGCGGTCATCGCTCATGCACGCGAAACATCGGGCGATACTTTGGGTGTCGCGGCGTTTTCCATCCGTCAGCGTGATGCGATCCTGAATGCCGTTGAAGCTGCGCGACGCGACAACCCAGATACGGAAGCGTTTTTTGCGGCCCATGCGGATGAACCTTTCTTCGTGAAGAACCTGGAAAACGTTCAGGGCGATGAACGTGATTCGATCATGATTTCGGTTGGTTACGGGCGCGGCGCTGATGGCAAGCTTGCCATGCGCTTCGGCCCGCTTTCCGCCGATGGCGGCGAACGCCGGCTGAATGTACTGATCACGCGTGCCAAGAAGCGTTGCATCGTGTTTTCGTCCATTGGTGCGGATGACATTGATCTGGCGCGCGCCTCGGGGCGCGGGGTGGCGACGCTCAAAACCTTCCTCGCCTTCGCCGCCGCCGGGGATGCACCGCGCGCAATTGCCACAAAAATCCAAGCCGCGCCTTTGGCCGCCGCCATAGGCATAGCGGTTGAAGCCGCGGGCAAGGAAGCCGTGCCGCGTGTTGGCATGGCGGGCCTGTTCCTGGATGTCGCAGCGCGTGAGGCTGGGAATTACGTGCTGGGCATTGAAGCCGATGCGGGGGATTGGGCAGCGTTGCGTTGCGCGCGTGATCGTGAAAGGGGCCGCGACAGCGCGCTTCAAGCCATGGGCTGGAAGCTCACGCGCGCCTGGTCGCTTTCCTGGTATGGCAGGCCAGAGGCTGAGGCCGCGCGCATCGCTGCCCTGCTTGGCGCCGCACCTGCCTCGGCCACGCCGGAAGTAGCAGCGCCCGCGCCGGAAACTGGCTTGGCCGAACCGTACCTGGAAGCCGCGCCGGAAGTGCCGAAGGATACCGCCATTGCCGATGTACCCTTCGCGACTCTGGCCGGTATTCTTGCGGAAATCATCACCATTGAAGCGCCGATCACGACTGAAAGCCTGGGCGAACGCGTGCGGTTGTTGTGGGGGCTGGAAGCGCTGCCCACGCCAGCACGCGATGCCCTGCGCCAGGCTTTGGCGCTCGCGCGGCAATTGCATGGCGTCAAGGACGAACAAGGTTTTCTTTTGGCCGAAGGTGCTGCGATTGCGCCGCGGGATCGCCGCGCGGCAGGCGCCCATTTGCGGCGCGCTGCTGCCGTGTCACCACGCGAAATTGCTGCCGCTGCCGAGAAACTTTTGGCGCTGCGCCCGGCGACAACGGAAGCGGAACTCGCCGCCGGTATTCATCGCCTGCTGGGGCTGGATGCCAATGCGCAAACCGCCATCGCGGCGCGGCTTGCGGGCTTGATCGGCGCTGGGGTGGTGAAGCTTTAGCGCATGAAGGCTGCTTCGCCCTACGCTGTTACGCATCTGCGCAAGGATGGGTAGCGTTACCTCATCGCGCAGTGCGGCGCTGTTTGGCGCGCGTGATGCGGTGGGTGCTGCGGGCGTTGCCATGGCGGCGACCTTCCTCGCCTTCGGTGCTGCCGTGCGAGAAGCCGGGCTTTCGCCAGGCTGGGCGCTGCTGGCGTGTTGGGCGATTTACGGCATGCCAGGGCAATTGGTGCTGGTGCAGGCGGCGAGTACCGGCTTCGTCGGCGGCATTCTGCCCGCCGTGATGGGCGCCATTGCGGTGAATGCGCGCTTTCTGCCCATGGCGATTGCCATCACGCCGCTTTTCGGCGTGGCAGAGCGCAAGCGCCTGATCCCCGCTATTCCCTTCATCGCCGTGACACCTTGGGCGGCGGCGATGCGCGCCTTTCCCGAAATCGCAGCTTCCGTCAGGCTCTCCTGGTTTCTGGGCTTTGGCCTGACAAGCTGGGTGGTGGCGGGGTTTGCGGCACTCGCGGGGTTTTACGTGGCGGGCATGTTGGATGATCACGCGCGCGCGGCGCTGTTATTCGTCAATCCGCTCTATTACGCGCTGCTATTGGCGGCGGATCTGGACAAGCCCGCGCCGCGCCGCGCCATTCTGTGCGGCGCGGCGGCGGCGGGGCTAACATTTATTCTGCCATCCTCAATGGGGCTATTGGCGGCGGGGATTACTGGCGGGACTGCCGCTTTCCTGTGGGGGCGCGCACGTGGAAAACGCTGATATCGCCCTCGCGCTGACTGCGCTTGCCTGCCTGTTGCTGCGCAGTGCCGGCGTTTGGCTGGCGGGTGGGCTTGGCGGGGATCATCCCGTGATCGCCTGGGCCACCGCGATTGCGCAGGCAACACTCGCGGCCTTTGTGATGCTGGCGATCATTGCGCCGAGCGGGGCGTTGGCCGATGTGCCACTGGCAGCGCGGCTTTTCGGACTGGGGGTGGGCGTTGCGGTGTGCCTGGGCTTTGGGCGCAATTTACTGCCGGCGCTATTAGTGGGGGTGGCCGCGATGCTGGCACTGCGGGCGATACTGGCCCTGTAGCGCGCGTCAGGCTTTCTCCCCCGCCCCCGCCGCGAAACCTGCCACCAATTCGCGTATCCGCGCCGGGTCGCTTTGTTCCATCACGCGGCGGGCGAAGCGCGCGCAATCACCGATATCAAGCCCGCGCACCGCCTGCTTCACGCGCGGAATGGCTGATGCATTCATCGAAAAACTGCGAATACCAAGCCCCAGCAGCAGCGGGATCAATTGCGGATTGCCGGCCATTTCACCACAAATCGAAACCGGCATGCGCAGCCGTAGCGCCGCTTCAGTCGCGAATTGCATCAGGCGCAGCACGGCTGGGTGCAGCGGGTCGTAAAGATACGCCACTTCCGCATCGCCGCGATCAACGGCCAGCGTATACATCGCCAGATCATTGCTGCCGATTGAAAAGAAATCCGCTTCCAGCGCAATCGCATCGGCAGCGAGCGCCGCACCTGGCGTTTCGATCATGGCGCCCAGCAGCGGCAATTTTTCGGGCAGCTTGTCACCACGCCGCCGCAACCGCCGCGCGACGCGATCAAAAATATCGCGCGCCTGCTTCATTTCCTCAGGGATGGTCACCATCGGCAACAAAAGCCGTACCTGCCCATCGGGCAATTCCGCCGCCACGCGCAAAATCGCGGCGAATTGCACTTCCAGCAATTCTGGCCGCCGCAGCAATAACCTGATGCCGCGCAGCCCAAGCGCTGGATTGGCGCCGGCATGGGTCGGCGCAACACCTTCGGCAAGGGCCGCGATATCCTTCTCGCCCCCCCAATCCAGCACGCGAATGGTCACCGGGTCCTGGCCCATGGCTTCCAGTATTTGGCGATAGGCCGCGCATTGCGCTTCCTCATCCGGCAAATCCTCGCGATTCATGAACAAGAATTCGGTGCGGAGCAGCCCAATGCCCTGCGCGCCCGCTTGCGCAATCAGTGGTAATTCCTGTGGAATTTCCAGATTGGCCTGCAATTCCACGGCTTCGCCATCGGTGGTCACGGCTGGCAGGCGGCGCAACCGCCCAAGCCGCGCGCGTTCCCGCGCATAAGCCGCCAGCTTTTCCTTCGCAGCCGTCAGCGTCGCCGCTTCAGGGTGAATGGCGATATTCCCCGCTGCACCATCCAGCACTACCACATCATTGCGCCGCACGCTTTCCGTCAGCCCCGGCACGCCAAGCACAGAAGGAATGCCAAGCGCGCGCAGCATGATGGCGGTATGGCCATCAGCGCCCCCTTCATCGGTTGCAACCCCTGCAATGCGCGCCGGGTCCAATAATGCGGCGTCTGAAGGTGTCAGTTCCTCGGCGATCAGGATGCAGCCTTCGGGCAGGTTCTTCAGGCTGCGAAAAGGTGTCGCGGTCAGGTTGCGCGTGACGCGCCGCGCAATATCGCGCACCTCCGTCGCCCGGCGCGAAAGCCCAGCGCGATCATCATCCTTCGTGCCCAGGATGGCATCTGAAATTGCCGCCGCTTCATCCGTGATGGCGGTCTCGGCGGCGAGCAATTCGGTTTCAATCCGTTTGCGCGCGCCGCGGATCAGGCGCGAATTGCCGAGCATGAGCAAATGCGCATCAAGCAATGGCGCGATTTCTTCCTGCGCTTCTTCGGGCAGGATGGCGATGCGGGTTTTCAGCTTGGTGACTTGCTTGCGCGAAAACGCCACCGCATCGGCCAGGCGCTGGCGTTCGGCTTCAATCGCCTCCGTCGTGATGCGCCGGCGCGGTGCCTCGGCCGGGGCTTCGCTTGTGTCGAAGGCGGGGCCGATCGCGATGCCGGGCGAAACCGCAATGCCACGCAGCAAGGTTTCCCGGCGCTTGGGCGTTTTGGTGCTGCGCGGGCGGGCGGGTGTTTCACTCTTCATGGAAGCCTGCCTCGACCAATGCCGCCACCGCGTCCAAAGCTTCCTTGGCGTCCCAGCCTTCCGCTTCAATCACAATTTCGGCGCCGCGCCCGGCACCAAGCATCATCAACCCCATGATGGAAACCGCGGGCACGCTTTGCCCATCTCGCAACACATTCACGCAAGCCGAATAGCGTTCCGCCAAGGCAACCAGCTTCGCCGCCGCGCGGGCATGCAGGCCGCGACTATTCGGGATGACAACGCTGCGGCGCAGTACCATGCCGCTGGAAAAAGGGGCCGGGGCTGCTTCGTTCATTCCTTAGGGTTGCCATTTTGCTTGGCGCCCGCAACATCCCGCGCGAGTGCGATGTATTTGCGGCCCGCAGCCTTGGCGTGATCCAGCGCTTCATGCAGCGGTTCGCTGCCGCGAATCTTGGCAAGCTTTACCAGCAAAGGCAGGTTCACCCCCGCCAGCACTTCCACCGCCTTGCCTTTTTCCACCATCTGCATGGCCAGGTTTGAAGGCGTGCCGCCATACATATCCGTCAGCACCACCACGCCATCACCCTGATCCACGCTGGCGATGGAATTGCGGATATCCTGTCGGCGCAATTCCATATCATCATCGGGCCCGATGCAGACTGTTGCCACCGCCTGCTGCGGCCCGACGATATGTTCCATCGCCAGCCGCAATTCTTCGGCTAACCTGCCATGGGAAACCAGAACAAGACCAATCATGATGCTTACGAAACGGCCCCCCGGCCCACAGTAGAAGAACAGCCGGTGGGGCTAGCCTGTCCACCGGCGATTTTCAATTCCCGATGGGCAAGATCAACCCGCCAACCGGATGCACCAAGATGCCCTGCCAAGCGTTCCGCGACAAGGACTGACCGATGCTTGCCCCCAGTGCATCCCACCGCAATCGTGAAATATTTCTTCCCCTCGGCGGCATAACGCGGCAGCAAAAGCTCAAGAAAATCCCGTAACCTCTGCCAAAAGGCCGAAAAATCGGGATCAGCTTCAATGAAGGCTGCAACGGGCGCTGCCTGGCCGGTCATGGGGCGGAGCACCGGATCATAATGTGGGTTGCGCAGAAACCGCACATCGAAAACCAGGTCCGCTTCCCGCGGCAGGCCCTTCGGATAGGCGAAGGAAAGCACGGAAACCGCGAGTCCCGCCGCCGCATCCGGGGCAAAGCGCCCTTCAATCATGCGCCGCAAATCGGCGAGCGGCAGGTCTGACGTATCAATCGTAAGGTCCGCAGTATCGCGCAGCGCTTCCAGCAGCGCCTTTTCCCGCGCAATCCCTTCCAGCACGCGCGATCCCATGGGGCCACCCGGCGCCAAGGGGTGGCGGCGGCGCGATTCGGTATAGCGGCGGAGCAGCGCCTCATCCTCGGCGGTTGCGAAAATCAGTGACACGTTGATGTCTGAGCGCAGCCGCAGCCGTTCCAACACGCGCAGCACGGCGGCGGCATCGAAATCCCGCGTGCGGGCGTCAATCCCGGCGGCAAGCGGCAAAACCCCATCACCTACCAGCGATTCCAGAATGGCGACGGGCGGGTTGTCCACCGTCTCGAACCCCAAATCCTCCAGCACGCGCAGGATGGAAGCCTTGCCCGCGCCGGAAAGCCCCGTGACCAGAATGATTTCACGCATAGGGTTGCTCATGCCGCGAAGGCCCCGGCCTTTTGCTGCAGGCGCCCAGTGGCGGCGCCAAGCGCGTGAATGATCTTGTCGCAGGCGGAAGCTTCGAAGGCATGCAGCGTAATGCGCGGCACGGCGCCGGCCGGACCTTCCCAGTAATCCGGTTCCGGCAGGCGCGGCACGTCTTCCCGCGCCACCAAATCCACCATTAGGCAAAGCCGCGCATTTTCCGCCACCGGCAGCGCGGTCAAAATCCCGACCCCGCGGATTTCCAGCATCCCGCGCAAGGCGGGCGGCGCGCTGAGTGTTTCGCCTTCAAGCATCACCTGATCATCCGCAACCAGTTGCCAGCCGCGCCCGATCAGGCGCAGCACCAGATCTGATTTGCCTGCGCCGGATGGGCCGCGAAACAGCACTGCCTCTGACCCCAAAGCTGCGGCACTTGCGTGGATGAGCATTCTCCGCCAGCGCCATCGCGCCAGCCCCTTCCCGAGCAGGCGCCGGTTCCGCGCCTTTTCCAAACGCTATCATGCCAGAAAGGCTCGGTCGCGGGAAGCGCTTGCCGAGGCGGGGCGCGCAGGGCAGGCTCGCCGCATGATTGCACAAAGCGACATCAGCGCCGCCATGGCGCGCATTGCCCCCCATATCCGGCGCACCCCAGTGCTGCGCCTGGCCCCGCATGAATTGGGGACGGAACACCCGGTCACACTGAAGCTGGAATTCCTGCAAGTGACGGGGTCCTTCAAACCACGCGGGGCCTTCAACCGCCTGCTGTCGAACGCAGTGCCGGCGGCGGGCGTGGTGGCGGCATCCGGCGGTAATCACGGCGCAGCGGTGGCCTTTGCGGCGCAAAGCCTTGGTGTGCCGGCGGAAATCTTCGTCCCCGCCCCTACCCCCGCAGTCAAACGCACGCGGATTGAAGGCTTCGGCGCGCGCCTTGTGGTCGGCGGGGCGAGTTATGAGGAAGCGCGGATCGCATCCGAAGCCCGGGCGGCGGAAACCGGCGCCATGCTGGTCCATGCCTATGACCAGCAGGAGGTTCTGGCCGGCCAGGGCACGATCGGGCTGGAATTGGAACAGGATGCGCCGGAATTGACGCATGTGCTGATCGCGACCGGTGGCGGCGGCCTGTTTGGCGGCATTGGCGCCTGGTATGCGGGACGGGCCGGCCTTGTGGTGGTAGAACCGGAAGCCTGCGCGACGCTGACCATGGCGCAAAAGTCAGGCGCGCCGGTGGATGTGCCGGTGGGCGGCATTGCCGCCGATAGCCTGGGCGCACGCCGCGCTGGGCGCTTGGCTTTTGAGGTGCTAGGCGCCACCAAGGCCACCTGCGTCACCTTGCCGGATGAAGCGATCATCGCGGCACGGCGTTGGTTATGGGACAAGCTCCGCACCGTCGCCGAACCGGGCGGCGCGGCAGCGCTGGCGGCCTTGCTTTCCGGCGCCTGGCGCGCCCCGGTCGGCGCGCGGATTGGCATTGTACTTTGTGGGGCGAATTGCGACCCGGGGAGTGTCGCGTAAGCGCTATCCTCGCGGGATCATGCCTTCTTCCCGCGCCTTGATCTGAAGTGCCAGATATTTTGAGTAGATGCGGCATTGCGCCAGGCTGCCGGCCATGAACCACAGCCCTTCTTGTGCGGTGGGCTTCCACATATTGGCCAATTCGCCATCCTCACCCACACCCCAAATCGGCCCGACCTTATCTGCAATGGCATCGCCCATCAGCCGGCGCACCAATTCCTGCTGCGTGTAATAGCCTGTCGCGAGCACCAATAGATCGGCGGGGATGATGCGCCCATCCTTCAGCTTGGCGCCTTCGGCGACGAATTCAGCGGTATCGTCAAATTGCAGCAGCCCGATCTCGCCATTGATGATCAAGCCGGAACAGCCCGCATCCAGGTAATACCCGCCACCACGCCTGCGGTATTTCATTTGATGGCCGGTGCCATCCTCACCCAAATCATATTTGAAGCCACGCGCCTTCAGCCCCGCGATCAAATCCTTGTCCATTTCCGCCATGCGCTGCACGGCCATTTGATAGCCGTGGATGATCAGCGGCGGCGTGCCGGAAGTTGCGATCAGATCACAATCTTCCAAAGACGGGCCTTCATCATAAAGCGCGTAATTCATCTTGGCACTTGGATCGATGCTGACAACGGTGGTGGAACCGCGCTGGATGATGGTGGTGGCGACATCATGGCTGTGCAGATCCTGCGCCACATCATGCCCGCTATTGCCGGTGCCGAGCACCAGCGCGCGCTTGCCGCGCCAGGCGGCGCCGCTGGAGAAGCTGTGGGAATGAATCACATCGCCGGCAAAGGCTTCAAGCCCCGGCAGCTTCGGCACTTTGGGAATACCGCTGACGCCATTGGCGAAGATCACATGGCGCGGTGCCATTTCTCGTATCGAGCCATCTGCGCGGCGCAGCCGCACGCGCCAATGCCTGGCCTTGGCATCATAATCCCCGCCCAGGAATTCCGTGCTGGTCCAGACATTGATCTCTAGCGCCCAAGCGTAATGCTCAAACCAATTCGCCAGCATGTCTTTGGGGATGTATTTCGGCCAGGTCGGTGGGAATGGCATATAGGGCAGGTGGTTCACATGCACCTGGTTATGCAGCGCCAGCGAATGATAGCGCTTGCGCCAATTATCCCCGATGCGACCATGCTTTTCGACCACCAGCGTATCCAGCCCAAGCTGGCCAAGCCGCGCCGCAATGCCAAGCCCCGCCTGGCCCGCGCCAATCACCAGCACAACGGGGTCTCGCCCTGCGAAGGCTTCTGCCTTTTCGCGTTGATTGAGCCAATTATCGCCGCCGAAATTGCGCGAATAGGCTTCTCCGCTGGGCCGGCGCTTGCCGGTTCTTTCTTCAAAACCCGTGAGTTCCTCAAGCGTCGTCAGTAGCACCCAGGCTTGGCTTGGGTTTTCCGCCGGCAGGCGCAGTACGCCATCACCGCGACCAAGCCTTGTGGCGAAGGTGAACAGCGCTTCGATCACCTCAATGCCCAGACGCTTGACGCGCCGTGGTGGCGTGCGCCGTTCAGCCAGGGCGAAATCATGCGCGCCAATGCCGGGTGCCGCTTCCGCCAGCGCCGCCGCGATATTGGCTGCACCGCCATGCGGAGTGATATTCCAGGTGAAGGCGAGCAAATCGCGCCAATGGCTGTCTGGTGCGAAAAGCGCAGCAAGGCGCCCCGCATCAGCCGCCTTCAGGGCGGCTTCAAAACGCTGCAACCAACCGGTCACCAAAGCCGCATCATCCGCGACCGCGCTCAGCGCGCTATTGCTCACATGGTTCATGGTGTTTCTCGCCCTGGAGAGTACTTGCGGACAGCCTAACCTATCGCGCGCGATTGAAAAGCCCGCGCCTTTATGCCGCGTCAAAGCGCGTCAGCAACGCGCGCAGCCGATCCGGCACGGGGATGGGTCGCTTGCTTTTTTGATCGGTCCAGACCCAAACAATCTCACCAGTCGCCAGCAACCTGTCGCCATCTGCTTGGAAAATCGCCGGCTGGAACGCGATGGAAGAAGTGCCAATCCGCGTGGTGCGCACGCCAATCGCCAATTCCTCATCATGGCCAATGCCGACCTTATATTCGACAAGGGCGCGCACAACGTGAAAATCCGCGCCACTTGCCTTGATCTCAGCGCGATTATCCCAGCCGGCAGCACGGATATAGGCGGATACCGCCATATCATACCAGGTCAGGTAATGCGCGTTGAAGACAATGCCCTGAGCGTCCACTTCATTGTAGCGAACGCTCAGGGGGTAGAAGTAGCGGAAGCTGCTACGTTCCATGGTCAGGCGGATTTGATGTCTTTCACAATGGCCTTGGCAGCATTGACCATGATGGCGACTTCATTGGCGATGGTCACCAGCTTGAAGCCCATTTTGATCATGCGCTTGGCATAGGCGGCGGAACCGTTATGCAGCCCGGCCGCGATGCCGCGCTTGCCACATTCCGTCAGCAGCTTTTCGTAAATGCCCAGGATGAAGGGGTCTTCCACATCCAGCTTCGGTTCCATCCCGTAGGAGAAGGAAAGATCCGAAGGCCCGACATAAATGCCATCAATGCCAGGCACATCCAGGATGGCGCCGATATTCTCAATGGCCTGCTTGGTTTCGATCATTGGAATGACGAGGATTTCGTCATTCGCGGTCTTTTGATAGGAAACGCCTTCGCCATAAAGCCCGGCGCGGATCGGGCCATTGGAACGCGTGCCGTGCGGCGGGTATTTGCAATACTGCACCAAAGCGCGGGCTTCTTCCGGCGTATTCACCATGGGGCAGATCACGCCATAGGCGCCGGCGTCCAAAACCTTGCCGATGATGCCAGGTTCATTCCACGGCACGCGCACCATGGGGGTTACGGGATGCGGGTGCATGCCCTGGAAGCAGGCCACACAGGAAAGATAATCCTGCACGCCATGCTGCATATCCACGGTGATGCTATCCCAGCCTGATTGGGCGAACATCTCCGCCGAAAAGGCATTGGGGATAGCAAGCCACCCATTGGCCACGGCCTGGCCGGCCTTCCACATCTGTTTGACCTTATTCGGCATTGCCCT
>JAPLOJ010000265.1 GCA_026400795.1 Alphaproteobacteria bacterium | reverse complement strand
TACGCGTGAGCGTTTGGCGGCGGGCCGCACACCCACCAAGGAAATGCAGCTGGATTGGCAGAAGACGCTGAATGCCAAGGGCTGGTGCGTGCCGCATTGGCCGGCGGAATGGGGCGGGCAGAGCGATTGGTCCGCCATTAAGCGCTTTATCCTGCTGGAAGAATTGCAGGGGACGCCGGCGCCGATCCCGCTCGGCTTCAACTGCAATATGTTGGGCCCCGTGCTGATTGCCTTTGGCACCGAAGAACAGAAAAAATTCTTCCTGCCGAAGCTTGCCAATCTTGATCTCTGGTTCTGCCAGGGTTTTTCGGAACCGGGCGCGGGGTCTGACCTTGCCTCGCTGAAAACGCGCGCGGTGCGTGAGGGTGATCACTATATCGTCAATGGGCAGAAAACCTGGACGACGCTCGCGCAATATGCCGATTGGATCTTCCTGCTGGTGCGCACCAATCCAGAAGCGACGAAGCAGCAGGAAGGCATTTCCTTCCTCGTGGTCGAGATGAATACGCCCGGCATCACCGTGCGCCCCATCATCACCATTGATGGCGCGCATGAGGTGAATGAGGTGTTCTTCGATGATGTGAAAGTGCCGGTAGCCAATCTGGTCGGCACCGAACATCGCGGCTGGGATTGCGCGAAATTCCTGCTTTCCAATGAACGCACTGGCCAGGCGCGCGTTGGCGCTTCCAAGGACCGCATTCGCCGGCTGAAGCTGATTGCGCAGAATGCACCGGGTGGTGAGCGCCCGATGATCGAGGATTCGCGCTTCCGTGAGCGTTTGGTTGAAGTGGAAGTGCAGTTGAAGGCGCTGGAGATGACCACCATGCGCGTGCTTGCCGATGAAAATCGCCAGCTCAGTGAACGCAAACCCAACCCGGCATCTTCGGTGCTCAAAATTCGTGGCACAGAAATACAGCAATCCATCAGCGATCTTTATGTCATGGCCGCCGGGCCTTACGGCATGGTGGGCGCTGATCCTGATGGCGATCGCTGGAATGAACCGGAACTGGCGCCGGAATGGGCGACGCTCGCCCAGCCAACCTATTTCAATTGGCGCAAGCAGACGATCTATGGTGGTTCCACCGAGATCCAAAAGAACATCATGGCCAAAGCCTTTTTGGGACTCTGAAACATGGATTTCGATCTTTCCGAAGACCAGCGGCTGCTGCAGGACAGCCTGACCAAGCTGCTGGCCGATAAATACAAGTTTGAAGACCGCAAGCGCTACCTGAAATCAGCCACCGGCTGGTCTCAAGAAATGTGGGAGGCTTATGCGGATCTCGGTCTGCTGGGCCTGCCTTTCGCGGAAGAAGATGGCGGCTTTGGCGCCGGCCCGGTGGAAGTGATGCTGATGGCGGAAGCCATGGGCAGCGCGATTACGCTGGAACCCTGGCTCGCCACAGTGGTGATGGGCGGTGGCTTTATCCGCCATGGTGCCTCGGCGGCCCAGCGCGCGGCGATGGTGCCAGAAATTGCCGCGGGCAAGCTGAAACTCGCCTTCGGCTATACCGAACCGCAATCGCGCCATGACCTGCATGATGTCGCGACCACGGCGAAGAAGGATGGCGCGGGCTGGGTGCTAGAAGGCCGCAAGGGCGTGGTGCTGCATGGTGATGTGGCAGATCACATTATCGTGACCGCGCGCATCGGTGGCGCCAGGCGCGACAAATCTGGCATTGGTGTTTTTCTGGTGCCCGCCAATGCGAAGGGTGTGACGCGGCGCGGCTACCCAACCACGGATGGCTTGCGTGGCGCTGAAATCACGCTTGATCGCGTAAACCTGCCGGCTGAAGCGCTGCTGGGCGATGTCGGCAATGGCTTGGCGTTGGTGGATCGCGTGGTGGATGAAACCATCGCGGCGCTGGCCGGTGAAGCGCTTGGTGCGATGGATGCGCTGCAAAAATTGACCCTCGACTATCTGAAGACGCGCAAGCAATTCGGCCGTCCCATTGGGACTTTCCAATCCTTGCAGCATCGCGCGGCGGAGATGATGGTCTCCTTGGAAGAAGCGCGTTCTATGGCCATGCTGGCGGCGATGATGGCGCAGGAGCCGGATGCGCTGGAACGGCGCCGGCAAATGTCGGCGGTGAAGGTGCAGATCGGGCGTTCTGGCAAATTCATCGGCCAAGGCGCCATTCAATTGCATGGCGGCATAGCCATGACGATGGAATATCTGGGCGGGCATTACTTCAAGCGGCTCACCACGATAGACACCATGTTCGGCGATGCCGATCATCATTTGACGCAATTGATGGCGATGGGCGGGCTCAATCAGGCCGCATAAACCGGACCTGTCTGCGACTTATCCGTCATGGTCGTGAAGAATTGATGACACGACCATGACGGCGCATCCCTGACGCCCCATCAAGGGCTACCGAAATCATGACCGGTTAGGGAGAATGCATCATGGCAAATACTGAAGACCCGCGCTTGCAGGAATTGGCTGATCTGATTGATGGCAAGGGCCATGGCCAATACGGGCTGCATGATGTCACCCAGCGCCAGCACGCTTTGCAAGCCGCTTGGCAGGCGGAGCGTGAGGGTTGTTCGTCAGCGCTCATTGCCGCGGCGCTGCTGCATGATATCGGCCATCTGGTGCATGATCTGGGTGACAACCCCGCCAAGCATGGCGTGGATGACAAGCATGAGGAATTGGGCCAGGCATGGCTGCAAGCTTGGTTCGGCCCGGAAGTGACGGAACCGGTGCGGCTTCATGTCGCCGCCAAGCGCTATCTTTGCGCGACTGAGGCTGATTACTTCGCCAAGCTGTCGCCTGATTCCGTGCTCAGCCTGTCGCTCCAGGGTGGGCCGATGTCAGCCGATGAAGTCGCGGCATTTCGGGCGCTACCGCAGGCGGAAGATGCCGTGCGGCTCAGGCGTTTTGATGAAGGCGCCAAGGTAACTGGGTTGGCAACGCCACCCGTGCAGCATTTCCTGCCCCATGTGGCGGCCTGCCTGAAATAGCGCGGGCTTCAGCCAAGCCGCGCCATCTGGCTTTTCACCTTCGCTAGAAATGCCTGCCGCGACGCATCGGTGGCGCGGTTCATATCATCATGCGCAAGCCATATGCGCCGCGCCTGCCCGCCTGTGAGCAGGCGAAAGTAATTCATGATCTGCCGCTTCGGCGGATTGCCCATCAGGAAAGTGGCCACCCACCAGGGGCGGCCATAGCTGGTGATTCCGACGACGTGCTTGATGTGGGTCAGCGCCGGGCGCGCAATGCCATCCTCGCCGAGTTTGAAGGCGATGCCGGGCAGAAAGACGCGGTCGAAAAACTCGTCAGAATGGCTGGCACGCCGTAGCACCAGACTGGAAAGACAAAGACCAGCGCTTCTGCAGCCAGTAGCCGCGTCACATAGGCTTCAACCGCGCCGCTCATGCGCCACCCTGTCTGATCGGGGCGCCCGTGGCATATATCTGGAAGAGCCAAGTGATCGCACTTGGCCCGCACAACCGCGGGTGCGCTACCAGCGCAGACTGCGTAACGCCGCAAGCGGCGACACTTTTTCCGCCGCCGCAACGGCAGCAAGCGCCTCGCCGCTTGGGTCCGCGCCATGGGCTTCGCCGGGCAGGCCCGTCAGCGCCCAAAGCGCATCAATGCCCACGGCCTGCGCGCCGGCCAAATCCGTATGCGGGCTATCGCCAATCGCCAGCACGCGCGCCTTTGGGATCGGCCCCAGCAATTCCATCACCGGTTCATAAATCGCCGGATCGGGCTTGCCGATTTCCAGCACATCGCCGCCGAATTCACGGTACACATCGGCCAAGGCACCGGCGCAGATCACCTTCTCGCCAGCCACCATCACATGCCGATCCGGGTTGACGCAGAGCATGGGCAGCCCGGCATCGAAACAGGCGCGCAAGGCCGCGCGATAAGGTTCCGCGCTTGTCGTGCCGCCATCCGCATCCGGGCCAGTATTGAGCAGGAAATCGGCCTTGGTTGGGTCTGTCACAATCTCGGCAGCGTCTTCCTCGATCACGGAAAGGTCTCGTTCTGGCCCAATATGCATCACGCGCTGCCCAAGCCGCGCGAACCAAGGGTGCTTGCGTTCCTTCATCAGCCGCCAGGAAGCCTCACCAGAGGACATGATGCCATCATAAAGCCCGCGATCGAGGCCCATGCGGTCCAGCATGCCCTGCACAAACCAGGCGCGGCGCGGCGCATTGGTCAGGAAGACAATGCGCTTGCCGCGCGCCTTCAACGCTGCAAGTGCTTCCGGCACGCCGGGATAGGGTTTGCGCCCATCATGCACCACACCCCAAAGATCAAGCACATAGCCGTCGTAACGGTCAGCAATGTCAGCGATACCTTCAAGAATCTGCATCACGCATCCTTGCCGACAGCATCGGCGACTGAGGTAAAGCCATCACGGGCGAGAAGCGCCGCAAGGCCATCGAGAATCTGCCGCACCAAAACCGGCCCAGCATAGGCGAAGCCGGAATAAAGCTGCACCAGCGCCGCGCCGGCGCGGATTTTGGCATAGGCTTGTTCGGCGCTGGCAATGCCGCCAACTCCAATCAGCGCAATGCGCCCCTGGGCCAGGCGATAGCCGCGCTTGAGCACTGCCGTGGAGGGGCCGAAAAGTGGCGCGCCGGAAAGCCCCCCCGCCTGATCCTTCAGGGGCGATTGCAGCGAAGCCGGGCGCGTGATGGTGGTGTTGGAGATGATCAGCCCGGCAATGCCCTGGGCCACACAGGCTTCCACAATGGGGCCGAGCGCATCATCGGCCAGATCAGGCGCAATCTTCACCAACAAAGGCGGGCGCTTTGGCAACGCCGCGCGGCGCGCATTGATGGCGCCCAGGATCGAGGCCAGCCGTTCTTCCCCCTGCAAATCGCGCAAGCCCGGCGTATTGGGGGAGGAGACATTGACGGTCACGTAATCGGCGTGCGGCGCCAGCGCCTCGTAAAGCGCCGGGTAATCGCGCTCCGGATCGGCGCCTTCCTTGTTGATGCCAATGTTGGCGCCGAAAATCCCAGGCAAGGGCCGAGGCAGCGCCTTAAGCCGGGCGATAAACGCATCCAGCCCGGCATTATTGAAGCCAAGCCGGTTGATCACAGCGCGGTCTTCGGCAAGGCGGAAAATCCGTGGCCGCGGATTGCCGATTTGCGGGCGCGGCGTGACCGTGCCGGCTTCCATGAAACCGAAACCCAAACGCAGCAGCGGCAGCACGGCCTCAGCGTTCTTATCAAAGCCGGCAGCCAGGCCAAGCGGATTGCGGAAGCGAAGGCCCGCGACTTCGGTCGCCAAGCTTTGGTGATCCGCGCCGCGATTCTGGCCGGCAAGGCCAAGGGCAAGGGCGCGCAGCGCGATACCATGGGCGGTTTCGGCATCCATACCGCGCATGAGCGGCATGAGGGCGGAGGCAATGGCGGGTGTCATGGCGCCCTTCTGCCCCGGAAGGTGGCGCGGGGAAAGGCCTTGGGGATGGGCGTTGCTGCCCCGGCCCCGTCAATTAGTGCTTTCATTCTTCACAAGGCAATTTTAGTCTCATGTTCCTGACCCAGAACCTAGGTCTGGAAAGAGGGATGTTGCAGCGTTTCGCCTGCCTTGTCGCCCAATCGGGCAATGCCGCCAGCTTTGGCTGTGCCTGCGCTGCCTGCCAGGAAGCGTGGAAGCCGCTGGCGGCAGCTGGGCCCGACCCAGCGCCGGCAAGCGCGCCGGGGGATGTGCCGAATGATGTCTCCACCAGCTTTTCGGTCACGCTTGGTACGCCGCTTTATGGGGCGCTAGAGGAAAAGGCGGATCATGATTGGTACGCTGTGGATCTGGTGGCAGGCACGCGCTACCTGATCACCCTGGATGGCGCGCTTTNNNGCGCGCTTTTCGAAGGCTATGACGCGCTGGAAGACCCCTACATTTATTTGCGTGACGCCAGTGGCAACTTGATTGACCAAGATGATGATGATGGGCCGGGCCGTTATTCCTTGCTCAATTGGACCGCGACCGGGACGGGGCGCTATTACCTGGATGCTGGCGCTTGGAACGAGGATTATGTTGGTGGCTATCGGCTGGCGATTTCCGTCTATGATCCGCAGACCTATTCCCTGGATCAGATCGCTGAATTCCTGACTACCGGTTACTGGGGCAATGGTGGCCATCGCTGGGATACCAGCAGCGATAATGTCATCACATACAATGTGACACAGCTGACAAGTAAAGGGCAGTTTCTGGCGCGTACAGCCTTCCAGACATGGGCCAATGTGACCAATCTTGTGTTTCAGGAAGTTGAAAGCGGCGGCGATATTCCCTTTGACGATAATCAATCCGGCGCTTTCGCGGGTGGCACTTGGGATGCCGGGCTGATCACTTCCATGCGGGTGAATGTCAGCACCGGCTGGCTTGCGAGTTATGGCACGACGCTGGATAGCTATTCCTTCCAGACCTATGTGCATGAAATCGGCCATGCGCTCGGGCTTGGCCATGGCGGGCCTTACAATGGCTCTGCCACTTATGGGCAGGATAATCTCTATCTGAATGATGTCTGGTCTTATACCGTGATGTCCTATTTCGATCAGGCAGATGCAAGTTTCGGTAGTTATCGCTATGTCATGGGGCCGAGTGTTGCCGATATTCTGGCGGTCCAGAATCTTTATGGCGCCAATACAAGTTTCAATGCCGAGAACACGGTCTATGGCCGCAACGCGACCGCCGGGCCACTTTATGATTTCGCCAGTTACACCACGGTTCCCGCCTTCGGCATCTATGATACGGGCGGGACAGATACCCTGGATGCCTCTGGCTATGGCGCGAGCCAAATCATCAACCTAAACGCCGAGGCGTTTTCCTCCATTGGTGGCCTGACCAACAATATCGCCGTCGCGCGCAATGTCATCATTGAAGGCGCGATTGGTGGCGATGGCGGTGACAGCATCATCGGCAATGCCAGCAACAATATGCTGATGGGCAATGCCGGCGCCGATACGCTGATCGGCGGCACAGGCAGTGACAGCCTTTATGGCGGCGCGGGCAATGACATGCTGATCGCAGATGGCCTTGGCGTCATGATTGATGGCGGTGATGGCGATGATGTCATCCTGCTGGGCGGTGCGCAGCTTGCGGATATTCTGGCGCTCTTTGCCGTAACCATCTGACTGCCGGTTGCGTGCTTGACGCCCCCTGAGCGTGGGGCGAGAAGGCAGCGGCCGAAAAAGTTTCGGCCGAATGCCAGTCCGGGATCACATGACAAGCTTCAAGGGGCCGCTGCTGCTGGTGGGGGCCATGGCGCTTTTCGCGCTGCTCGATGCCAATTCGAAGCTGCTCGCGGGCCGTTATGGCGCGGATCAAGTGCTGCTTGTCCGCTATGGCACCTTGCTGACGCTGCTTGGCCTTTTGCGCCTGTTGCGCCCGGGCACCGGCGGGCCGATTTCCACTGCGCGGCCGTGGCTGCATTTGCTGCGGGCGCTTTGCATGGCGGGATCAGCCTATGGCTTCTTCCTGGCCTTTCGCGAGATTCCGTTGGCCGAAGGCTATCTGGTCTACTTCACCGCACCTTTCTTCACCCTATTGCTGGCGGCGCTGGTGCTTGGGGAGAAAAATGGTCGCGCTGTCTGGTTCTGGTCGGCCATGGGCTTTCTTGGCGTGATTGTCGCCATGGCGCCGGGGCTTTCGGCAACGGGCCCCTGGGGCGCCTATGCCTGGGCTTTTCTGGGTACAATGACTTATGCCGGGTTTCTGACGATCAGCCGGGTATTGCGGGCGGAACAAGGCGCGGCGCGGCTGATCTTTTGGTCCTCGGGCCCGCTTTTCCTGGCGATCCTGCCCTTCGCCATGGCCGAATGGGTGATGCCCGATGCCTATGATTGGCTGGCACTGATCCTCAATGGGCTTTTCGCCGGCGGGGCCACCTTGGCGCTGGCGCTGGCGTTCAGCATTGATCGGGCTGCGCGCCTGGCGCCGCTTGAGTTTTCCTCCTTGGTTTTCGCGCTCCTTTTGGATGCGGCGATATGGCATCTTTGGCCTGGCAGCTGGACCCTGGCAGGTGCGGCGATTGTGATCTTTGCCTGTCTGATGAGCGAACGCGCGACCAGAACTGGGTAGCGCTAACTTGGCGGCTTACGGAATCTCGGGCGGGAATTGATGCCGCCCATCGGCGCCAAGCGGCAGCGGCACCACGCGCTGTACTGCGGCCAGCGGCAAGGCACCATAAAGATGCGGAAACAAGCCGGGGCGCGATCCGCCGCTGGCGGGTTCCCACTTCAGACTCTCACCCAGGGCAGCGCTTGGCACTTCCACCATCAGCAAATCAGCGATGCCAGCACGGTGCTTGGCGGCGCTGGCGCGCAGCTGCGCGGCGGTGGAAAAATGCAGAAAACCATCGCGCCGATCATCCGCGCTGCCATGATAGGCGCCGGCGGCCTCCGCAGCGTGCCAATCTGCGGCGCGGAGCAGCGTGTAGATGAATGCTTCCATGCGGCGCAGTTTACTGAATTCCAGGCGCCCCTGCAAAGCGGCAGACTCGGCGTAGTTGATTTTGCTTCGGCGCGAAATGGCCTAAGCTTTAGCATGGGCCGCGCCGCAGGGCAGGTGCGCCGCCCGCTTCACCCCGCCCGCAGGTTGCCGCCATGGATTCGCTTCCGCTTGCCGGAATTCGCGTTGTTGAATTCTCCCACATGGTGATGGGGCCCACTTGCGGCCTGGTTCTGGCCGATTTGGGGGCCGAGGTGATCAAGATTGAGCCCCCCGGCAAGGGCGATCGCACACGCTACCTGGTCGCTTCCGGCACAGGTTTCTTCCCCGCCTTCAGCCGCAATAAGAAAAGCGTGACGATAGATACGGATGATGCTGGCGATCTGGAAACCCTGAAGCGCCTGATTGATACCGCGGATGTGGTGGTGGAAAATTTCCGCCCCGGCGGGCTTGCCGCGAAGGGCCTTGGCTATGAAGCGCTTTCGGCGCGCAATCCGCGGCTGATCTATTGCTCGCTGAAGGGCTATCTGCCCGGCCCTTATGAAAACCGCACCGCCTTGGATGAGGTTGTGCAAATGCAATCGGGGCTTGCCTACATGACCGGCCCGCCAGGACGGCCGCTGCGCGCCGGGGCACCGGTGAATGACATGATGGGCGGCATGTTCGGCGCCATTGCCATTCTGGGGGCGCTGCGCCAGCGCGATGCCTCGGGCCGCGGGCAGCTTTTGCAGGCGGGGCTATTCGAAAACGCGGCCTTCCTAGTTTCCACCGCCATGCTGCAACAGGCGATCACCGGCACGGCGCCAGAGCCCATGCCGGCCGGCCGCCGCGCCTGGGGGGTTTATGATGTGTTTGATACCGCCGATGGAGAACAGATTTTCATCGGCGTGGTGACCGAACGCCAATGGGAAATTTTTGTCCATGAATTGAACGAACCGGCACTGAACAATCCCGAATATTCCAGCAATACGGAACGCGCCAAGCGCCGCGAATCCCTGATCCCGCTGGTGCAATCCATGCTGATCAAACGCCGCGTCGCAGCGCTTGAGGAAATGTGCGCGCGCGCTGGCCTGCCCTATTCACGGATCGCCAAGCCTTGGGATTTGTTTGCAGATGCGCATCTTCTGGCAAGCGGTGGCTTGCATGAGGTGACGCTTGCCGACGGGCGCCGCGCCAAGGTGCCCGCACTGCCCATGCAATTCGGCGCGGAACGCCTGCCGCTTCGGCATGACCTTGCCAGCCCTGGTCAGCATAATGAGGAAATTCTGGGCCCAATCCTTGCGGCCAAGGGCGAATAGCCTTGTCATTTGCGAAGTCACGAAAAGCACGAACACAGGAAGGAAAACACCATGCCGATCTATGCGCTTGATGATCTGATCCCGCAAACCCCAGGCGCGGGGCGTTTCTGGGTGGCGCCTGATGCGCAGGTGGTGGGGCATGTGATCTTGGCCGAAGATGTCGGCATCTGGTTCGGTGCGGCCATTCGCGGCGACAATGAACCCATCCGCATCGGTGCGCGCAGCAATATCCAGGAAGGCGCGGTGTTGCATTCCGATGTCGGGTTTCCGCTGACAATTGGCGCCGATGTCACGGTTGGGCATCGCGCCATCCTGCATGGCTGCACCATTGGTGATGGCGCGCTGATCGGCATGGGGGCCACGGTGATGAATGGTGCGCGCATTGGCGCGGGCAGCATCATCGGCGCCGGCGCGCTGGTGACCGAGGGGAAGGAAATTCCCGAAGGGTCATTGGTGATGGGGGCGCCAGCCAAGGTTATTCGCGCCCTTGATGCGGAAACCCGGCAGCGCCTGCTTGGTTCCGCCGCGCATTACGTGGAAAATGCCCGCCGCTTCGCCAAGGGCATACGCCGGCTGGATTGAAGCCCCCGGGCAGTCAAGTAGAGCCACTTGGCTTGAAAACCCATCAATGCGCGTCACTCTGCCCAAAGGATTCCACGCTGAAGCGAAAGGCCCGCGTTTCACTTGACCAATGATCCGGCGCAAGCCCTGCCTTGCGTTTCAGCGCGCGAATGAAAACGCGCGGATCAGGAATGCCGCCCCAGACATGGGGCAGGAACAGCGCCTGATGCCGACCATCGCGCAGGATCAGTCCATCCCGATCAGGATCAAGCGCATTGATTAGTTCCGCCTCGCTATTCACGGCAATGGGGCGCGCCTGGCTCAGGATGGAAACATCCACCTTCACCGCCGCCAATTCCTCAGCCGTCAGCGGCTTGAAGCGCGGGTCGCCAAAGGCGGCCTTCCAGGCGCTATCGGCAATATCCTCATGCAAGGCGCGATGCGCCGTCACGCTGCCGATACAACCCCGCAAAGCACCATTCAGCGTGAGCGTCACAAAGCTTGCGCGCTGCGCCTTCATGGAAGGCGAAAGCCGCCCCCAGGCGATTTTCGGCCGGCGGCCCTTCTCCGCACCAAAGCGCACCATGAATTGCGCAATGTCGAACACCAGCTTGCGGTCAGACTCTGTCAGCCGCGCTTCCTGCGCATATTCGAAAGCGACCGAGGCATAACCCACCACGCGCGCCTTATCGCCATGCGTGTCGCCGGAATTGCGGTAATCCAGCGATGTCGCGCGCATATCCAAGGCGCGCGCGCGTTCCAGCAGCCCATAAAGTGCATGCCGCCCGCAGGCTTCCGCGCCACCAATGCGGTCCCCGCGTAATTGCTCAATCGCGGCGACGGTGCCGATATCCTTGGCGCGCGCCTCGTCATAGCCAAGGTAATGCGACAGGTCTGAGGAGATGATGATGGCGGTCTCCGGCCCGCCCCATACTGCTTCAAGCGCGCTTGCGACTTGCTGCGGTGTGGCCTGCCCGACCAGCACGGGGATGATGGCGACATCGCCCAAGGCGCGCTGGATGAAGGGCAGATGCACTTCAATGCCATGCTCACGCGTGTTCGCCAAGTGGGGTCGCCCAGGCCGAGGCAGGGTGAACCGCCAGCCCCTGCACTGCCATGCGATGCGGCGGGCTTAGGATTACCACGCGGCTGACGGTGCCTCGCTGAGCGGCCAATAACCGATAGGCGCTGCCCGCAATGGCGCCAGAAAACACATGCCCCGCATGGGGGGCGACCACGGCCTTCGGGCTGAGCGCCCAAGGCCGCGCGGCGGCAATATGGCGGTCCACGCCCGCGGCCAGGCTGGCGGCATCGGCGGGGTAGAAGGTGCCCAGCACTTCGGGGGCTTTTGTCGCGGCGTCCATCACCCCATTATAAACCATATGGCCGCCGAAACCACTCTTGCCCAAGCCCAAACGCTGACTGGCGCGCCAACGCGCTGGTGGACGAAGCTCTCTGATGGCCGCTTGCGCTGCGATGTCTGCCCGCGCGAATGCAAAATGCGTGAAGGCCAGCGCGGGCTTTGCTTCGTGCGCGGTGCGGCAGACGATGGCGTGGTGCTGACCACCTATGGCCGGTCTTCCGGCTTTTGCGTGGACCCGATCGAGAAAAAGCCACTCAATCACTTTCTGCCCGGCACACCGGTACTTTCCTTCGGCACGGCGGGCTGCAACCTCGCCTGTGATTTCTGCCAGAATTGGGGCATTTCCAAAAGCCGAGAGATGGATAGCGTCGCGTCCACCGGCCGCCCGGAAGTAATCATGCGCGCGGCAAAGCAACTCGGCTGCCGGTCCATTGCCTTCACCTATAATGATCCGGTGGTGTTTCTTGAATATGCCATGGATATCGCGAAGGTTTGTCGGGCCGAGGGCATCAAGGCCGTCGCCGTCACCGCCGGCTATATGAATGCTGGCCCGCGCGAGGAATTCTACCGCCACATAGACGCCGCCAATATTGACCTGAAAGCCTTCACCGAGGGGTTTTACCGCGACATCACCAAGGGCCAATTGGAACCAGTCAAGGAAACGCTGATCTATCTGAAGCGTGAAACCAAGGTCTGGTTTGAAATCACCACCTTGCTGATCCCTGGGCTGAATGATTCGGATGCCGAGATCATTTCTCTGTCTGAGTGGATTGTGGACGCCCTCGGCCCCGATATCCCGCTGCATTTCAGCGCCTTTAAGCCGGATTTCCGAATGAAGGACCGGCCCGCCACGCCGCCCGAAACCCTGTTCCGCGCGCGGCGTTTGGCCCGCGCTGCCGGGGTGCGGCATGTCTATGTCGGCAATATCCATGCGCCATCGCGCGCCAGCACCTGGTGCCATGCCTGCGGCGGGTCGCTCATCAAGCGCGATTGGTATGATATTCTGGAATGGCGCCTTGGCCCGGATGGCGGCTGCCCGGATTGCGGCACGCCCCTGCCCGGCGTTTTCGAGGAAAAGCCAGGCACTTGGGGCCGCAAGCGCCAAAGCGTGCGCTTGGCGCCATAGTCATGATGCGCCGTTCCATCCTGGCCGGGCTGCTGGCCTCCCCGGCGCTGGCGCAAACGCCGGAACGGGCGCTGCGCCTGATCATCGCTTTCCCGCCCGGCGGCAGCACAGATATCCTTGGCCGCCTGATCGCGCCCCGCATGGGCGAAGTGCTGGGCGCCGTGGTCACGCCCGAAAACCGTAGCGGCGCTTCGGGCGCGGTTGGCGCGGGCTTTGTCGCGCAGGCTGCGCCGGATGGCGGGACGGTCCTGCTCGATTCCGGGGGTCAATCGGTCCTTCCCTTTCTGATGCGCGGGCTTGGCTTCGATTATGTGCGGGACCTTACGCCCGTCACGCTGCTCGCCACCTTGCCGCTCATTCTGATCACAGGCGCCGAATATGGCGTCGCTGATTTGCCTGCCTTGCTCGCACGGCTCCGTGCTGCCCCCGATCAGGCACGCTATGGAAGTGTCGGCGTCGGTTCCCGCACCCATTTGGCGGCGGCAAGCCTGCTGCGGCGGGCCGGGATCACAGGGGAGCATATCCCCTATCGCGGCGGGGCGGATCAGATGGCCGGCTTGCTGCGTGGCGATGTGCCTTTCGGCTTTACCTCATTGGCGCTGGCGGCGCCTTTGATCCGAGAGGGTCGGGCGCGTGCCATTGGCCTTTCCGCGCCCACCCGCAGCACGGCCTTCCCGGCGCTGCCGACCATCAGCGAACAGGGCTTTGCCGGGTTTCAGATGGGCGATTGGCTTGGGCTTTTGGCGCCCGCCGCCACACCCGCGCCGGTGATTGCCCGCCTTGCCGCCGCCGCCAAGGATTCGGTGGCACAGCCGGCCTTGGCACCCCGGCTGGAAGCGCTTGGGCTGACGCCAGCCGCGGAAGGCCCCGAAGCCTTCGCCCGCTTCCTGGCCGCTGAGCGGGCCGAAATGCGCGAATTGATCGCGGCTGAGGGGATCGGGCTGGAGTGAAACGCGCCTCCGGGCGAATAAACCCAGCCCAGCGCCGCCTTTGCGCTTGCAAACCGCGCCCGAACATCGCAGATAGCGCGCACCATAGACTAAACCCTGAACCCTTATGGCGGGCGGCGTCCGGCGAAAGCCGGGGCGGGCGTCCGGCTTTTGCTTATGGAGGCCCACCGTGGCGCGTACCCCGTTAGACCGCATCCGCAATATCGGCATCACCGCGCATATTGACGCGGGCAAGACCACCACGACGGAACGCATCCTGTATTACACCGGCAAGTCCCACAAGATCGGTGAAGTGCATGAAGGCAATACCACCACCGATTACATGGACCAGGAACGCGAGCGCGGGATCACCATTACCTCCGCCGCCGTGACCGCCGTGTGGAATGACCACCGCATCAACATCATTGATACGCCTGGCCATATTGACTTCAACATTGAAGTGAACCGGTCCTTGCGCGTGCTGGATGGCGCGATCTTCATCATTGAAGGTGTCGCCGGCGTGCAGCCGCAGTCTGAGACCAATTGGCGCTTGGCTGACCGCTACAACGTGCCGCGCATCATCTTCATCAACAAGCTCGACCGCACCGGCGCCGATTTCTATCGCGCTGCCGAAACGCTCACGGAAAAGCTCGGCATCAATTGGGTTGCGCTGCAATTGCCGATCGGCATTGAAGACACCTTCCAGGGCATTGTTGACCTGGTCGAAATGAAGGCGCTGATCTGGGAAGGCGACGAACTCGGCGCCAAGTATCATGAAGCACCGATCCCTGCCGATTTGGCCGATAAGGTCACCGAATATCGCCAGAAGCTGCTTGATACCGTTGTCGGCATTGATGAGGCCGCGATGGAAGAATATTTCGACAAGGGCGATGTCAGCATTGAGACGCTCAAGCGCTGCATCAAGCGCGGCACCATCTCGGGCGAATTCCGCCCGGTGCTGTGTGGCACTGCCTTCAAGAACAAGGGCGTGCAGCCTTTGCTGGATGCCGTGATTGAATACCTGCCCTCCCCGATTGACCGTGAAGGCATCAAGGTTGCGCCGGAAGAAGGCCAGGATGAAACCGTGGAACGCCGCGTCATCCCCGCCAATGAAGATGAGCCTTTCGCTGGCCTCGCCTTCAAGATCATCAATGATAAATACGGCAATCTGACCTTTGTGCGCGTCTATCGCGGCGTGCTGCGTTCAGGTGACCAGGTGCAGAACACCACCAAGGGCCATAAGGAACGCGTCGGCCGCATGTTCCAGATGCACGCCGATAAGCGCGAAGAAATCAAGGAAGTCTTCGCGGGCGACATCGCGGCTTTCGTGGGCCTGAAGGATACCGGCACGGGTGACACGCTGGCCGCGCAGGAAGATG
>JAPLOJ010000153.1 GCA_026400795.1 Alphaproteobacteria bacterium | reverse complement strand
GGGCGGCGCGGTAGGCCGCGCAGCAGCGTGCCCATTTCATGCAGGCCGGCCGCGAGCGCATCGCCGAGCTTGGGCCGCACGCCCTTGGGATCAGGCAAAGCGATCAAGACTGGCCACCCAAATACCAATAACCAGATCGCAACCAATACCGCCGAGGCGCGCACATGTTCCGCCGCCGCGCGATCAAGCCCAAAGGGCGAAGGATCGGGCTGGATGAACAGCACCAGCGCCAGCAGCAGGCAGGCGAGCCCGCCCGCATAACCAAGCCCCCAGGCCAAGCCGGAAAGCCTGCCCATCCGTTCTTCCGGCACCAGGCCCGGCAGCATGGCGTTGTAGAATACCGTGCCCAATTCAAAGGCAATGGTCGCTATGCCAATGCAGACCAGCGCGTAAAGCGCATCGGCTGGGTCGGGCCGCGCGAACCAGATCAGCGCCGTGAAAATCGCGGTGACGAGCGTGCAGAGCGTGAGCATCGCGCGCCGGCGCCGCCCCTGATCGGCAATGGCCCCAAGCAGCGGTGAGAGTAGCGCAATGGCAAAGGCTGCCACGGTTTGCATCCAGCCCCATTGCGACTGACCTGTTACCGGATCGGGCGCGATGCCTTGCGTGAAATAGGCGGCGATGACGAAGGTGGAAACCACCGTCGGAAAGCCGCTATTGGCCCAATCATAAAGGGCCCAAGCGACGGCCTTGCCCTTGCTGTAAGTCTTGGGCAGGGCCTGAGACATGCGCCTAATCCAAGATTCCCCTTGGCCCACGCGCAATGGCAACGGCACCGGTGCGCGAGACTTCCACAAGACCGATTGGGCGCATCAAGGCTAGGAAGGCATCGATCTTGTCACCATTGCCGGTCATCTCCAGCACGAAGCTTTCCGTGGTGGCATCCACCACGCGTGCGCGGAAGGCATCTGCCAAGCGCAGCACTTCCATGCGGTTGTCACCGCGCCCGGCAACCTTGATCAGCGCCAATTCGCGCGTCAGATGCGGGCCTTCAATCGTCAGGTCAGACACCTTATGCACCGGCACTAGCCGATCCAACTGCGCCTTGATCTGTTCAATCACCATATCCGTGCCGCTGGTCACAACGGTGATGCGCGAAATCCGCCCGGTTTCATCAACCGGTGCCACGGTCAGGCTATCAATATTATAGCCACGGCCAGAAAACAGGCCAATCACGCGCGCCAGCACGCCCGCTTCGCTTTCGACCAACACGGCAATAGTCGCGGCGCGTTGGCCGCCTTTCAGATCAGACATTGCGCTACTCCTCAGACCAGGACCTTGCCTTCATCGGTAACGCCGGCGACGCCACCTTCCTGGCCCGGGCCAAGGATCATTTCATTATGCGCCGCCCCTGACGGGATCATGGGGAAGCAGTTTTCATCCTTCGCTACACAAATATCGGCGATCACTGGCTTGTCTATCGCGATCATCTCACGGATCACGCGATCAAGATCATCAATGCCTTCTGCGCGCATGCCAACCCCGTGGAAGCTTTCGGCGAGCTTCACAAAATCCGGCAGGGCGGCGGAATAGCTTTCAGAATAGCGCCCGCCATGCAGCAATTCCTGCCATTGGCGCACCATGCCCATATATTCATTATTCAGAATGAATACCTTCACCGGCAGGCGATATTGCGCGAGCGTGGCCATTTCCTGGATATTCATCAGGATCGAAGCCTCACCGGCGATATCAATCACCAGCGCATCCGGATGCGCGATCTGCACGCCCATCGCCGCCGGCAGCCCATAGCCCATGGTGCCAAGCCCGCCCGAGGTCATCCAGCGATTGGGCTTGTCAAAGCCGAAATACTGCGCGGCCCACATCTGGTGCTGGCCGACTTCGGTGGTGATAAAGGTCTCGCGTCCCAATTCGCGGGTGATTTCATAAAGCCGCTTCACCGCATGCTGCGGCTTGATGATCTTGCTTTCCTGGCGATACTGCAAGCAATCCGTGCTGCGCCAGCCATCAATCTGGCGCCACCAGGCGGCAATGGCGCCTTTGTCCTGCGGCGCTTCATCCGCCTTCCAGGCTTCAATCATGGCGGCAAGCACCGCGCCCGCATCGCCCACAATCGGCACATCCACCGCGACATTCTTGTTGATGGAGGATGGATCAATATCCGCATGGATCTTCTTGGACGTCGGTGAGAAGGCATTG
>JAPLOJ010000104.1 GCA_026400795.1 Alphaproteobacteria bacterium | reverse complement strand
TAATCCAACTTACCTGGATTGGCCTTGCAATAGGCGATCAATTCCGCGAGCGAATTCACGCCGAGTGATGGATGCACCACCAAAACGTGATGCGCGACATTCACAAAGGCCACCGGCGCCAAATCGCGCAGCAGCACATAGGGCCGATTGGGCAGCAGCGTTTCATTGGCGGTATGGGTATTGGACATCAGCAGCAAAGTGTGGCCATCCGGCGCTGCCTTGGCCACCTGATCCGCGCCGATGGTGCCACCGGCGCCCGGGCGATTCTCGATAATCACCGGCTGGCCCAGGGCCTGTTGCAAGGGTTCCGCCAAAAACCGCGCCGCGACATCGGCAGAACCGCCAATGCCAAAGGGCACGATCATGCGGATGGGCCGCGTGGGCCAAGCCTGCGCCTGCGCCTGCCGCCCCGCCAGAAGCGCCGCTCCCAAAACCAAGCCTGTTCTGCGTGAAATCATGACACACCCCCGGAAAGACAGGGCTCATCTGGCCCAAGCCTGCCCGCGCCGCAAGGGTCAATCCGCGATCCATCCGGGGGAGGGCAGGGCGCGATAGGCTTCCCTGAGGCTATCGGACCAGCGCTGGCTGACCTGCCGGAAATAGCTGTCTTCTTCCGTGATGCGCCGGCTGAGCGAGACCTTCTGTTCACCTTCGCGGTAGACCATCAAATCAATTGGCAGCCCGACGGAAAGATTGGAACGCAGCGTGCTATCCATGCTGATCAGCACCAGCTTCACCCCATCGGCCAATGATGTGTCGTTTTTCACCACGCGGTCCAGAATCGGCTTGCCATATTTATGCTCACCGACTTGCAGGAACGGCGTATCGGCGGTGGCTTCAATGAAGTTACCCGCGGCATAGATCAGGAATAGCCGCATCGGCCCGCCGGCAATCTGCCCGCCCAAAAGAAAGGAAGCTTCAAAGGCAACGCCCTGCGCCTTCATCGCCGGGCCATCGGTTTCAAACACATCGCGTACCGCCGCACCCACCAGTTGCGCGGCGCGGAACATACTAGGCACATCGCGCAGCGTATGGACTTCCTCGCCCAGGGGGAAACCCTCCTGCACGCGATTCCATACTGCCTGAGTGATCGCCAGATTGCCGGCGGTCAGCAGCGCCAGCATGCGTTCCCCGGGCTGTTCCACGACATGCATCTTGGAAAAGCTGGAAATATGATCCAGCCCCGCATTGGTGCGCGTATCGGAAAGCAGAACAAGCCCATCCTTCAGGAACAGGCCGACGCAATAGGTCATGGCAAGCGCTCCGCGCCCTTCAGTTATGCAGGTAGAATTCGGCGATCTGGCCGCCGAGATCAATATTGCGCGCCATCATTTCATTCAGGAAGCCCTCAAGCCCCACGGCGAAGATATCCTCAACCCGGCCAAAGCGCAGCCTTGCATGGATTTCCCCGGCGCGGCGATGGCATTCCCCGCGCCGCCCACCATGGGCTGTGGCGATTTCATCCAGCACGCCCTCAATCCGGGCATGGCAGGCAATCATGGAACGCGGCAATTCCCCGCGCAGAATGAGCAATTCGGCAATCCGCCGCGGTTCAATCCGGCCGTGATAAACCCATTGATAGGCACGCAGCGCCGTAAAGTTCCGCAAGATCGCTTGCCAATTCAGATAATCCTCGGCCGTGCCGGGGCCCATAATGCTCAGCGCCGCCGCATGGGCATGCAGCACCCGCGCGGTATTCTCAGCGCGTTCCAGCATGGTGCCAAGGCGCACGAAGCGCCAGGCTTCATCGCGCAGCATCGTGCCATCATAAGCGCCATTGAACAGGATGGTCTGGCGCTTCACCCAATCCAGAAAGCCCGGCAGATCATCCGCATTCGGCATGGCATTTTCCATGCGCCGCATCTGGCCCCAAGTGTCATTCACGGATTCCCACATATCCACCGTGAGTGCCGTGCGCACCTGGCGCGCATTCTGCCGCGAAGCCTCAATACAGGATTGGATGGAAGAATTATTGGCGCGATCCATCACCAGATGCTGGATGATCTGCGCTGCATCGGGTAAGGCGCCAAAACCCTGCAACAGGCCGATATCGCCGCTGGTCAGCAGCAGGGGGCGCCAGCCTTGCCCCTGCGCTGGCCGCCCGCCGCCCATGCCGGCTTCGCGCAACGCCACTTGCAAAGCGCGCGCCGTATTGCCGGCGCGTTCCATATAGCGCCCAAGCCAATAGAGGCTGTCTGCCGTGCGGCTCAGCATGGCGCATCCGGGGCCAAAACCCAGGTATCCTTGGTGCCACCGCCTTGCGATGAATTCACGACAAGCGATCCTTCCCGCAATGCAACACGCGTGAGACCACCTGGCACAATGCGCGTCTCGGCGCCCGAAAGCACGAAGGGTCGCAAATCCACATGGCGCGGCGCGGTGCCGCTGCCGGTGAAAGTTGGCACAGTGGAAAGGGCAAGGGTTGGTTGCGCGATGTAATCCGCTGGATTGGCGCGGATGCGCGTGGCGAATTCAGCGCGCTGTTCGGTAGTGCTATGCGGCCCGACAAGCATGCCATAGCCGCCCGAACCCTTGGTGAGTTTCACCACCAATTCATGCAAGTGTTCCAGC
>JAPLOJ010000269.1 GCA_026400795.1 Alphaproteobacteria bacterium | reverse complement strand
TGAACAAAAAAAGGGCAGAGGTTGCCCCCTGCCCTTTCCAACCCTTTCCGGCGTGCCGGCTCAGGCTTCAGACAATTCCTCAGGCTGCACTTGCCGCTCGGCCACCTTGGCGAGTTCCAGGATGAAATCGACAACTTTTTCCTCAAAAATCGGGGCGCGGAGGTTCTCCATCGCTTCCGGATTCTTGCGGAAGAATTCGATCACCTGCTGTTCCTGGCCACGGTAGCGCATGGCTTCCTGACGCAAAGCACCACTCAGCTCATCCGGGGTCACCTGGATGTTGTTGCTACGCCCAATTTCGGACAGCAGCAGGCCAAGCCGGATACGGCGCTGGGCGATGCCGCGATATTCGTCGCGCAAAGTCGCCTCATCCTTACCCTGGTCGTCGGAATCGAGTCGCCCGGCCTTCAAATCGGCTTCCACGCGCTGCCAGATCTGGCTGAATTCACTATCCACCATGCCTTCCGGCACGGGGAAGCTTGCCTGATCCGCAAGCTTGTCCAGAAGCGCGCGCTTGAGCCTCATGCGCGACATGCCATCATATTCGCGCTGCAAGCCTTCCTTCACCTGGGCTTGCAAGCCGACAAGATCGGCCTGCCCGACAGTCTTCGCCAATTCATCATCAATGGCGCGCGGCACGCGCTGCTGCAGCTTTTTCGCCGTGATGGAGAATAGCGCGCGTTTGCCCGCCAATTCGGCCGAGCCGTAATCCAGCGGGAATACCACCTGGATATCGCGGCTGTCGCCCACGGACATCCCTTCCATCTGTTCGGTGAAGCCCGGGATGAAGCCAGGGCCACCCACTTCAATGGGCATGTCGTTTGCAGACCCACCGGCGAAAGGCGCCAGTGCGGGTTCTTCCGTACCCGCAATCAACCGCGCCGGGCCAATGCGAAGCATGAATTCCACCGCCACCCCCGCAGGCATTCCATGCAGGTAAATGAAGGGCCGGCAGGCGCCGATTTCAGCCTGGTTCGGGAAGGTGAAGGCAAGCGTGCTGCGCCCGGCCGACACATCAAAACCCTCACGCTGCATATCCAGGAAATCAACGCTATCCTGGCCGAGGCTGTAGAAATTGAAGCCAAGCTTGCCCTGAGTGCCTTCCGGCAGGCTGCCGCCAGCCAGTTTGGTGCTGAACATCAGGCTTTGCGTGTCGCCCGGCGCCGCGGCAATGCCCTTGGCGCCTTCCAGAAATACCTGCACCCAGCCGGCTTCGCTGGCAGTGCCGCTCACGCGAAGATCGAAATAGGGCAGCGCCTCATCAGTGCCAATGGCAGCGATTTCAGACGTCAAGCCGCCCGAAAGCCCAATCTCCCAACCGCGCGGTGCCTGGCCGGGGATGCCGGGCACAGCACCAAGGGCCGGGCCATTGGTCAGCAAATCCGGCACCACGGAGCCAGCGAAATCGCACACCATCACCTCACCCTTTATGGCCGGGCGGGCATCGCTCACATCGGTCAATTCGCCATTGCGCGTCGCGAGTGTTTCCAGGATTTTCTGCACTTCCTCATCGGCGGGCTCTGCGCGCAGGCGTTCCAGTTCAATGCCCGAGAACTCAGGCATCGGCACATCCGGCAGCACTTCCAATTCCATGCGGAATTCAAGATCACCGCCATCGGGGAAGCTGGTCACCTCGATCTTCGGTTGCAGCGCGGGCTTCAGGCCACGATCGCTGACCACCTTGCGGGAGGCATTGCCCACGGATTCTTCCAGCACTTCACCCATCACGGCAGTGCCATAGCGCTGGCGCACAATGGAAAGCGGCACCTTGCCCGGGCGGAAGCCCGGCAGCGAAACCGTTTTGGCGATTTCGGAAAGGCGCTTTTCGCGGCTTGAGGCGATATCGCCCGCCGGAAGCGTCACGGAATAGGCGCGCTTCAAACCTTCATGCGCGAGCTCATTAACCTGCATCGGAGGATCGTCCATCCCAAGCTAGAGAAAGAAAAGGCCGCGGCGGCGCCGGTGGTGCGGGCGAAGGGACTCGAACCCCCAAGGCTTGCGCCACCGGAACCTAAATCCGGCGTGTCTACCAATTCCACCACGCCCGCGCCGAACGGCGCCGCGCCGCGATCGGAGGCAGGGCTTTAGCCCATGCCTTGGCGCTTTCCAAGTGAGGTTATTTCAAAATGACTTCACGACACCAAAGCCTGGGCGCAGGCGTCCAGAATGGCGGCCTCATCCAGCCCGTATTCCTGGTAAAGGTCAGGAATATCGCCGGCCTGGCCAAAGCGGTCCACGCCAAGCGGCACCACCTTCTGCCCGCGCACGGCACCAAGCCAAGCATGGGCCGCCGGGTGGCCATCCAGCAAGGTCACCATGGCGGCGCCAGGGGCCAGCGGCGCAAGCAGGGTCTCAATCCAGCTTGGCGCGCCAAAGCCCGAGCGTGCCTTGCGCCGTGCTGCGAGCCAATCCGTATGCAGCTTGTCTGGGCTGGTGATGGCGAGCAGCCCGGCTTCGGGGATGTCTTCGCGGATGGTGTTGAAAGCAGCCAGGGCTTCGGGTGCCAAGGCACCCTGATAGGCCAGCGCAAAGCTGGCCCCGGGTGCTGGCGGCACCGCCCAATAGGCGCCGGCGATCACCGCCGCCGGGTCCAGGTTGCGCTCAGGCTGTTCCAGCCCGCGCGTGGAAAGCCGGAGCCACACCGCCGAGCCATCGGGCTTTTGCATATGATGAAAAGCGTGGCGCAGCAGAATGGCCAATTCATCCGCATGCGCGGGTTCATAGGCAACCAGCCTATCCTGCGCCATGCCGATCAAGGGCGTATTGACGCTTTGATGCTGACCGCCTTCTGGTGCCAAGGTCAGGCCAGAGGGCGTTGAAACTAAAAGAAAACGCGCATCCTGATAGCAGGCATAAATCAGCGCATCCAGGCCGCGATTGACGAAGGGGTCATAGACTGTCCCCACCGGCAAAAGCCGCGCGCCATAAAGCCGGTCGGCCAAGCCCAGCCCCGCCAGCAGCAGGAACAGGTTTTGTTCCGCGATGCCCAATTCCACATGCTGGCCTTCCGGCGACATGCCCCAACGCTGGGCTGAGGCCAGCTTGGCATCGCGGAACACGTCATTCTTTTTGTGGCGGTCAAAAATACCGCGCCTATTCACCCAAGGCCCGAGATTGGTGGAAACCGTCACATCCGGGCTGGTGGTGACGATGCGCTTGGCAAGTTCCGCATTCTCCCCCTGCCCGCGCCCGATCTCAGCCAAAATCTCGCCAAAGGCGGCTTGGGTGGAGTGCTTGCGCCCCGCCGGTACGCGCGGCGTGGGGAAGCGGTCCGGCACATGGATCACGGGCGATTGCAGGGCGCGACCCTGGGGCGAAAGGAGCTTTGCGAAATCAATACTGGCCAGAAAATCGCGCAATTCTTCCTCGGGCACATCAAGCCCTTCGAATTCATCCCATTCATGGCCGGGGCGGATACGCATGGCGGCGCGGAAGCCTTCCATCTGCTCCTTCGTCATCAGCCCGGCGTGATTGTCCTTATGCCCGGCGAAAGGCAGCCCCATGCCCTTGATGGTATAGGCGATGAAGCAGGTGGGCTGATCGCCAGCGGCATCCTGGGCACGGAAAGCCTCGGTCAGGGTTTCAATGTCATGCCCACCCAGATTGGTCATCAGCGCGGAAAGTTCATCATCCGACATAGGGTCAATAATGGCGCGAATGCCGGCCACGCGGCCAAGCTCAGCCAGGATGGCGGCGCGCCAGGCGGCACCCCCCTGAAAGGTCAACGCGGCGTAGAGGCTATTCGGGCAATCATCAATCCAGCGGCGCAGTTGTTCGCCATCGGGCCGCGCAAAGGCCGCTTCCAGCTTCCGGCCATATTTGAGCGTGACGACATTCCAGCCCATGTCGCGGAACAGACCCTCGATCCGGCCAAAAAGCCTGTCGGGCACAACGGAATCGAGCGATTGGCGGTTGTAATCCACCACCCACCAGACATTGCGGATATCGTGCTTCCAGCCTTCCAAAAGGGCTTCGTAGATATTGCCCTCATCCAATTCCGCATCGCCCACCACGGCCACATGCCGGCCAGGCGGAATGCCCTCAGGCGCCATGCGGTGCAGATGGACATAATCCTGGACAAGCGAGCCGAAGGAAGCGAGCGCGACACCAAGCCCGACCGAACCGGTGGAGAAATCAACCTCAGACCCGTCCTTCACGCGCGACGGATAGGGTTGGATGCCGCCGAATTGGCGCAGCGTTTCCAGCTTTTCCCGTTGCTGCCGCCCAAGCAGGTAATTGATGGCGTGAAACACCGGCCCCGCATGCGGCTTTACCGCCACGCGATCGGCAGGTTTCAGAATGTCGAAGTAAAGCGCCGTCAGGATGGAAATGCAGGAAGCGCAAGACGCCTGATGCCCGCCCACCTTCAGCCCATCCCGATTGGGGCGGATATGATTGGCGTGATGGATCATCCAGGAGGACAGCCAAAGCAGCTTACTCTCCAGCGCAGGCAGCATTTCCGTCCGCCGGGCGCTACCCGGCAAATGGCGGGCCTTGCCCTTGCCTTGCACTGTCATGATCCATTCCCCCAACAAGTTGGGCTGAATATGGCGGTTTGGTCGCCGTGACGGAAGGGGGAAATCAGGTCTTTACAAGCCGCTTCAGCCCACCCGAGGCGGCGCGCTGCC
>JAPLOJ010000211.1:14076-18224 GCA_026400795.1 Alphaproteobacteria bacterium | reverse complement strand
TGAAGCCGGTTTGCTCGGTTTCACTGACCAGTCGCGCGACCTCATCCTGCAAAGCGCCGCGCGTGAGGGCATCAAGTGCGGAAAAGGGCTCATCCATCAGCAGCATTTTCGGATTAATGGCGAGTGCACGCGCTATGCCAACGCGCTGCTTCATGCCGCCGGAAAGCTCGGCCGGTTTCCGGTCCGCGGCGTGGTCAAGGCCAACGCGCTTCAAGGCTTCACGCGCAGCGGCATCGCAGGCGGCGCGCGACCAATCGCGATGGCGGCAGGAAATCGCGAAGGCGACATTGCCGGCGGCCGTCATCCAGGGCATCAGCGCATGGCCCTGAAAGACAACGGCGCGATCCAGCGATGGGCCGGTGATGGCCTGGCCATCCACAATCACCGCGCCATCATCGGGTGCTTCAAGCCCGGCCAGGATATTCAGGATGGTGGTCTTGCCGCAGCCCGAATGCCCAACCAGGCAGACGAATTCTCCGCGCGCAATGCCGAACCAGACATCCTGGAAAATAGTGGTCGGCCCATAGCGGCGCGCAACACCTTCGATGGAAACATAAGCTGTCATGGCTTTATTCCCGCCAGGCCACGGCTCGCGCACCAAGCCCAAGCAGGCGGTCAAGCGCAAGCCCCACCAGCCCGATCATGAGGATGGCAATCACGATATCGGCGATGGAAAGATTATTCCACTGGTTCCACACCCAATAGCCAATGCCGGTGCCGCCGACCAACATCTCCGCTGCGACAATCACCAACCAGGCAATGCCAATCGAAATGCGCATGCCCGTCACAATGGTGGGTGCAGCGGCGGGCAGAATGACGCGAATGGCGGTGCGCCAGCGCCCTGCTTCCAATGTGCGCGCCACATTCAACCATTCACGCCTGACGCTTGCGACACCAAAGGCGGTATTCAGCAGCATGGGCCAGATGGAACAGATGAAAATCACGAAAACCGCCGAAATCGCGCTATCCTTGATGGAATAAAGCGCCAGCGGCATCCAAGCGAGTGGCGAGACCGGGCGCAGCACCTGAATGAAGGGATTGAGCGCGGCATTCAACAGCGGCGACATGCCAATGACGAAGCCAAGCGGAATGGCAACAATGGCAGCAAGCCCGAAGCCTGCGCCAACACGCAGCAGCGAATAGGCGATTTGCACGCCAATCCCCTGATCATTCGGCCCGCGCACATAGAAGGGATCGGCCAGCAATTCCAAAAGCCGCTTGCCGATGGCGCTTGGCCCCGGCATGGGCGTGGTGCCGCCCTGCGCCGCTGCCTGGCCAAGCAACGCGGCATATTCAGGGTCAAGCGCCGCGCCACCGCCGCCAGCCTTGGGCATGACGGCGATTTCCCAGGCGCCCAGAAATATCGCCAGGATCAGCAAAGAAAGCCCGGCAGATCGCCAGAAGGGTACGCTGGCAGACATTACGAACGACGAATGGCGAAGCTGTTCAGATAGGCTTCAGGCTGCGCGGGATCAAAATCGCGCCCGAAAATGCGATGCGTGCGCGAAGCACTTGCCGGCACTGTCATGCCAAGATCACGCATGGCTTTCGCCGCATCTGTCGCCAGAAATACCTGTTGCGCGACGCCGGCGTAATCCACATCACCGCGAATTTGTCCCCAGCGCTTCATCTGCGTGAGGATCCACACCGCCATGGAATGCCAGGGGAAGGGATCGAAATTGATCCGGTCCGGCACGCGCTGCACGCGGCCAAGCCCATCGGCGAAGGTGCCGGTCAGCACCTGTTCCACCACAGTTGGCGGCTGGTTCAGGTAATTCTGCCCAGAAATCGCCTGCGCCACTTCGCGCCGGTTTTCAGCCTTGGAAGCATAGGCCGTGGCTTCAACAATGGAACGCATCAGGGCAGCGAAGGTATTGGGCGTTTCGGTCATCATGCCGCGCGGCACGGCGAAGGCGCAGCAGGGGTGACCATCCCAAAATTCCTTGGTCAGCACATGAATAAAGCCAATCCCATCAAAGACAGCGCGCTGATTAAAGGGATCGGGGCCCAGGAAGCCATCAATATTATCGGCGCGCAGATTGGCGACCATCTCGGGCGGCGGTACGGCACGGATTTGGATGTCGCGGTCGGGATCAAGCCCGGCTTCGGCCACATAGGCGCGCAGCAGATAATTGTGCATCGAAAAATCAAACGGCACGGCAAAGCGGAAGCCCTTCCAATCCTTGGGGTCACGCTTTTCCTTGTGCTTATTGGCAAGCGTAATGGCCTGGCCATTGGTGTTTTCAATCGCCGCCACCGCCCAGGGCACTGGCTGCGCCACACCAACACCAAGCGACATCGCCAGCGGCATGGGGGAGAGCATATGCGCCGCGTCATATTCGCGCGCGATGGATTTATCGCGGATCACCGCCCAGCCCGCGGTGCGGATGACCTCTACATTCAGGCCGTTGCGCCTATAGAAGCCCATGGGATCGGCCATGATGATGGGCGTCGCGCAGGTGATGGGGATGAAGCCGATTTTTAGGTCGCGCTTTTCCGGCGCACCGCTGGCCTGCGCCAAGGCTTCGCGCGCGCGGGCCAGCGGAAACACGCTATCAAGCGCGGCAAACAAGGTGCCGGCGCCAAGCGTGTTGATCAGGGCGCGGCGCGTGGCGGCCTGCGGAAATGCAGCGCGCAACACGGCTTCCTGCGCGACTTCCCCGAAAGCCCCAGTGCCATCGGCCGGCGCGGCATCACAGGCGAAGCCAGAGGCATGGGTGGCACCGCAGCCACAAGGGGCAAGGGCGCGCGAAGGGGGGCGAGGGTGAAAAGCCATGTGACATCTCCCGGTTTGTCAGCGCAAAGCGCCGTTCAAGGCTCGGGGTAGCAAGGCGTGTGCCGTGATTTTGGGCGACATGACCCGCGCCACGGATCAAGATAGCCCATGCAGCGCGCAGATTGACTAATTTTCGGGCAATACAGCCCGATGCAAAGGTTGCTATTCAGCCCGGATTCCTGCCACTCGAACGACCGTGCTCCAACGCTCCCATTCCTCCGCCACCATTTGCGCGAAGGCGGCGCGGCTGATCTGGCCAGGCTCGGCGCCGAGTTGGTGAACCCGGGCAATAACCTCGGGCTGGCGCAGCGCTTCGGAAACCTCGGCATGGATACGGTCCAGCAAGGGCGCAGGGGTGGCGCGGGGCGCGAATAGCCCGCCCCAAAACATCAGGACATGCCCCGGTACAGTTTCCGCGAAGGTTGGCACATCGGGCATGATGGCAAGGCGTTGCGCGCCGCTGACAGCGATGGGGCGCAATTGCCCGGAATCGACAAAGCTTCGTGCCGATACCGTGCCATCATGGGCGAAATCCACATCGCCGCGCACCAGCGCCGTCAAGGATGGGGCATTGCCCGTATAGGGCACCAGGGTGAATTCCGTCCCCGTTTCCCGCTGGAAAAGCGCCATGGTCAGATGGTTGATGGCCCCCGTGCCGGGATGGGAGACAGTCAGGCGCCCGGGCGCCCGCCGCGCGGCTTCAATCATCTGCGCAACCGTGCGTATCGGGCTATCGGGGCGGACCAGCAATAGCATCGGCGCTTCCTGGGCCAATACGACCGGCGCGAAATCGCGCATGGGGTCGAAGGTGGAACCCCTATTCACCAAAGGCGAGATGATGGTGGAATTGGACGTATACATCAGCGTCGCACCATCCGGTGGTCGGTTTTCAACAATGAAGCTGGTGCCTGGCAGGCGTTCATTCAGCTTGCCCGCGACCAGGCGCGCCATGATGTCATTCGCGCCGCCCGGTGCGAAGCCAACCACAACACGCACCTGGCGCAGCGGAAAATTCTGCGCCAAGGCGGGTGCCCCGGCGAATAGGGCCGATGCGCCAAGCAACGCGCTGCGACGATGAATGGCGGTCATGGCTTTTTCCCAGATAGGTTTCTTGGTCGTTCAGTAGGGCAGCCCTGGTGGCGTGATCCTTCAAACCTGATCACGCCAGCGGGGCAAAGACCCTGGCGCTATTCCACGCGGCCAATCCGGTTCACCGCCGCTTCCACACGTTTGAAATCGGCATCCAGAAAATCCTGAAATGCCTTGCCATCGCGGTGATCCAATTCAAGCCCCGCCGTTTCAAGCTGGCGCAGCATTTCGGGGTCTTTCGCGACCGCGGCGGTTGCTTGGCGCCAGGCTTCGCGTTCGGCTG